>NZ_JHVI01000007.1:2500-159548 GCF_000620065.1 Meiothermus cerbereus DSM 11376
CATGCTTCAATAGGCACACCAAAAGACCGCTACTCGCGTAGATAGTCCCTTGATTGCTTGTGAGCACACGGTTTCAGGTTCTATTTCACTCCCCTCCCGGGGTTCTTTTCACCTTTCCCTCACGGTACTGGTACGCTATCGGTCACCTAGAGTATTTAGCCTTACGCGGTGGGCCGCGCAGATTCACCCATAGCTCCACGAACCACAGGCTACTCGGGTACTGGCTACTAGCTTCCATCTTTCGTCTACAGGACTTTCACCTTCTATGGTGGGCTTTCCCAAAACCCTTCGACTAGACTTCCGCTTCGATATCGCCAGCCCCACAACCCCACTGAGCACGCTCAGCAGTTTAGGCTACTCCCCTTTCGCTCGCCGCTACTCAGGGAATCGAACTCTCTTTCTTCTCCTCTGGGTACTTAGATGTTTCAGTTCCCCAGGTTCCCCCTCACTCGCGTGAGTGACCTGTGTTCCCACAGGCCGGGTTCCCCCATTCGGATATCCCGGTATCAAAGCTTACTACCAGCTCCACCGGGCTTTTCGCAGGTAATCACGTCCTTCATCGGCTTAGGTGCCAGGGCATCCACCGTGTGCCCGTTCTATCTTGACCTTTATTCCTTCCTCAGAGTTGCCCCTGAAGATATTAGGTCTATTCGTAACTACCCTGAACTTTTTCCCTCATCACTCGCGTGATGAAAAAAGCGCTCAGGATAGATGTCCTTCGCTTCCTTACTACCCCTTTTTCATGATCCTCGCGCCTGACTTCGTATCAGCAGCGCAACGAGAAGAATATCAAAGGTCTTGGGATGTGTCAATAGGGGTCAGGGTTACGGCTAACCCCTAGCCACTTTCCCCCCTTCCTTAGCTGTTGGAGCAGTTTGCCAAGCTCCCGCACCGGCAGGCCCCGCAGGGGGTTCCTGGGCCAGCACCAGACAGGCCAACCGGAAGAGGCGCTGCCGCTCGGTATGCGCCACCAACACAGGCAATCACCCCCTGACAGCACCCGGCCCCCAGGCCCTCCCTCGTCCAGTGGGTTTAGCCCACACACGCCCTTACGCTGCTCAACCAAACTTTATCTACAATGGCCCTGTTATCGCACCCTTCACAGGCCTGGCCTGGGAGGCAAGTGTGCTGTGCAGGACACAGCAATCAAGCTTTGAGCAGTTCAATATGTGAAGAGCGCCATAAACTGATGCTTGAGCTCCGGCCTAGTGAAGTGCATTTGCCGCTTGTGCCTTTTCTTCACGTGCTACAATAGGCCGCAAGATGGACTTTAGCTTGAAGGAGACGCTATGAAACAACTTTTGTGCGCGGCGCTTCTTATTGTTTCGCTGGGTTGGGCGCAACAAAACCAGCCGACGCCTGCTATTCAGCAGCCCCTGCAACAGGCCCAGGCTGCCCTCGAGGCCGGGCGTCTCAACGAAGCCGTGCAGGGCTTTGAAGCCGTAATTGCCCGCGATTTCTCCAACTACAGCGCACACTTTGGTTTGGGGCTGGCCCTGTACCGCCTGGGCGATTTGCGGGGCGCTGCCTTCGAGTTTGTCCAGTTAACCATTCTCGATCCCAATCGCTTTGAAGGCTGGTTCAACCTGGGGGTGGTACGTGACCGCCAGGGCCAGGCTGCCGAAGCCGCCCAAGCCTTTGCCAGGGCAATTGAGGTCAGTGAGAAAGCCGGCCTGAGTGCCAGCGAACTAAAGCCTGCTTATGTAGGCCAGGTTAAGGCCTTACGCACACAGGGGCAATACGAAGCCGCTGCTGCTGCCGCCCGCAAAGGTCTGGAAAAAATGCCCGGCGACGCCGAGCTGACCTCGCTGCTGGCCGATAGCCTGGTCAAGGCCAACAAGCCCCTCGAGGCCCTACCCGTGCTGTATCAGATTTTGAACAACGACCCCGCCAACCTGCAGGCCATCTCGCAAATCGCCGACATCTATATTGCCCAGGGGCTGCCCCTGCGGGCCCAGCGCGAGATCGAGCGGGGCCTGGAAGCAGCCAAAGATAACGCCGTCCGGGCCCAACTGCTGCTCAAAAAATCCAGCCTGCAACAGGGCCGCGAACAACAGGCCTCCCTTCAGGAAGCCATCCGTCTTGACCCCAAGCTATGGGCGGCTCATTACAACCTGGGCGTAGCCCGCCTGCGCGATGGCAACGCACGGGGAGCTTTGGATTCCTTCCAGAATGCTTATGCCCAAAACCCCGATGAGCCCAAGGTGCTGCTGGGTCTGGCTACAACCTACGACCGCTTAGGCCAGGCTGCCGAGGCAGGTCGCTTTGCCGAAATGGCCGTCAAAACCAGCCAGGGCGCTGAAAAGCTAGAAGCCTTGTTCCTGCTAGGCAAGTCTTCATACGCCCTGCGCCGTTACAGCGAAGCTGTTGAGGCGCTTTTGCAGGTAACCCAACAAAAACCCGACCATGCCGAAGCCTGGTTCTTCCTTGGGGTGGCACAGTTTAGCCTCAAGGATTATGCCGCTGCCGCTGCGTCGCTTGAAAAAGCCCAAGCCCTGGCTCCAAGTGCCGCAACCGCGGCCAACCTTGGCGCAGCGCTCTACTCCGCAGGCAAATACTCCGATGCGGAGCGGGTGCTTTCTCAAGCCGTAGCACTGGATGGCCGCAATGCCGTGGCATGGTACAACCTGGGCCTCACCCTGCGCTCACTGGGCCGGGTGGCCGAAGCCCGACGGGCCTGGCAACGTTCGGCCGACCTGGGCTATGCACCCGCCCGGGACTTATTGCGGTAGATTGATGGCATGGGTTGGATTCGAGCGAACTGGCTGGATGCGCTGATTTTCCTCTTGGTTGCAGCCATTATGGCAGGTGTGGTGTTTTTCCTGGTTGGGGTGAACCCCTTTAGCGGGCCGCAAGGGAGCCAGTCGCCCCCTTCGAGTGTTTCGCCGAGTGCACAGCAACCCACGCCGCCCTCACCAACACCCCAGAGCGCCCCCACAACCGCAAAGCCCCCGCAGCAAACCCCCACTCCGCCTCAAGCGAAGCCCCAGGCAGAGCCCGAGGCTGTGGTTACAGTGTTGCCCGTTCCGCAATCGCCCCCAGCCCCCTCACCTGCTGGCAAGCCTGTCCCGGCACCGCCCAAAGTAGAAGAACGGAAAACCGCCAGCCCCCAGCAAGCCCGCCCCACACCTATTGCAAAAGCCGAGCGCCCGAACCTGACCGCTGAGGCAGGGAATGGCTGGAGGGTGGTGGTGGGTTCATTTAGCAACCGCGAAAACGCCGAGCGCCTGGCCACGACCTTGCGTCAGCAAGGGTATCCGGCGGGCCTCGAGGCCAGCGATGACCTGACCCGGGTTTGGGTCGGCCCCTACAGCCAGGCTCGAGCCCGCGCCGTCGCCGATACCCTTGGCCAGTACCAACCACAAGTAGGGCGGGTTCCGGCCACCAACCCGGCTTCGCCTGCACCGCCTCAAAGCGAAACCGGGGCTGCAACCAGCCGTTACCTTCAGGTTGGGGCTTTCCGCAGCGCCCAGAGTGCCCAGGCAGTCATCGAAGCTGTACGACAGGCAGGCTACCCGGTGGTGCTGCTGCAGGAGGGCGGCCTGGTTAAGGTACGGGTAGGGCCCCTGGAAGATACCGCCGCGGCTGCAGCGGACCTGCGAACCAGGGGCCTCGAGGTTTTGGAGGTTCGCTAGATGCACCCAACAGGAGTTGCCAATGGCTAAAGTACCCAGTGCGGCCATCTCTCGTCTGGTCACTTACTTGCGGATTTTAGAAGACCTCGAGGCCAGGGGTATCAACCGCACCTCCTCCGAACAGCTAGCCGAAGAAGCCCAGGTTACCGCCTTTCAGGTACGCAAAGACCTCTCCTACTTTGGCAGCTATGGCACCCGGGGAGTGGGCTACACGGTACAGGTTTTGCGCCGTGAGCTGCGGCAAATCCTGGGCCTGAACCGCCGCTGGGGGCTCTGCATTGTGGGCATGGGTCGGTTGGGTCAGGCTATTGCTGACTACCCTGGTTTTAGTGAGATTTTCGAACTGCGGGGTCTCTTCGACCGTGATCCCTCCAAAATCACCACCACCTTCCGGGGTTTGCAGGTTGAAAGCATGGACAACCTGCCGCGGGCCGTGGCCGAAAGACGCATCGATTTCGGCCTTCTGGCAGTTCCTGCTGATTCGGCCCAGGCTGTAGCCGACCGTCTGGTAGAGTCAGGGATAAAGGGTATCCTGAACTTCGCTCCAGCAGTTCTGGAAGTGCCCAAGGAAGTAGCGGTGGAGAACGTAGACTTTCTGGCCGGGCTTAGCCGGCTCTCGTTCTTCGTCTTGAACCCCAAATGGAGAGAGGAGATGATCGGATGAAAAAGTTCATTGTGCTGGTAGTAGCCGCTTTTGCACTGGCTGGCTGCAGCAATTTTGTTAGCGACTTTGGGATTCCCACGGTGCGCTTTCACGCCGTATCGTTCGGGCCAGCAGGTAGCGGCTACGAGGTGGTTTTTGAGGTACAACCCTACCCGGGAAGCCCATCGGCGTATGTTACCCAGGTCAACACCAACGGGCCAGTTCTGTCTGGATTTGGCGTACCCGAATGCCCGTCTCAAACCACACCAGACGGCTGCCCCAAGCAAACCATAAAGCTCACCTTTAGTGCCAATCCAGGCACCCTGGACATCACCGGCTATGTAGCCCAAAGTCTAAACGGTACAACGCGTTCCATTATTCTACCTGCCCCAGTACGCATAAATCCATAAGGCAAAGCATTTGCAGAATGTCCTTGCAGCAATGGTCGGCATCTCCAGGTTTCTATGCTGGCCTTGTATGTTTTGGAGGGCCCCATTCCAGCCAAGCCCTAACAGCGGGCCTAACGTAGCTAGCGGCTGTCATGTAGTCTTCAACTAGTCTTCAACGTACATATTGCAACATCCACAGGGCTTCTTGCCGGGATTGCGTAAATCACATCAGCAGTGCTGCCCTTATGCCCGAGCCGGTCAATAGGGACGAGAGCCCCGGTTGTGCAGGGGGATGGGGGCTATAATCATTCAGATGAGCATCAAGTCCTTCACCCTCGACCTTGAAACCCAGCTATCCGAGTTTGAATCACGCTTGCGGGATGTCGTTCGGTCGGAGGTGGAGTTTGTCCAGCTCATTGAAGAAGAGCTGGTAACTGCAGGGGGAAAGCGTGTGCGGCCCCGGCTGGTTTTTTTGGCCAGTAACGCCCTGGGGGGTGTACCAGGCGCCATGGAGCTAGCCCTGGCGGTAGAGCTGTTACACTCGGCCTCGCTCTTACACGACGATCTGGTAGACGACGCCGAGACCCGGCGCGGCAAGGAAGCTGCTTTTCGCAAGTATGGCAACGCGGTCTCGGTGCTATCGGGCGACTACCTGCTGTCGCGGCTGATGGCCCTGCTGGCCCAGACCGGGCGTATGGAGCTGGTAGCCATGTTTGCCGAAACGGCCCGGCAGCTCTCCGAAGCAGAGGTGCTGCAGTTTCAGGTGGCAGCGCTGCACGATTACTCGCTGGAGAACTACGAGCGCATCATCGACGGCAAAACCGCCTCGGTCATGCGGGTCGCCTGCGAAGGGGCCGCGGTGCTGGGGGATGTGCCCCCAGTTCAACGCGAGGCCCTGGCCCGCTTTGGCTCCTTGTATGGCCAGGCTTTTCAGATGCGCGATGACTACCTGGATCTGATGGGCACAACCGAGGTGCTGGGCAAGCCGGCAGGCGGGGATGTGCGCGAGGGCAAAGTTACACTCATCACCCTGCGGCTGCTGGAGGCCTACCCCGACGAAGTGGGGGCCATCTTCAAGCGCCGGGCCAGCAAAGCCGACGATATTGCCCGATTGCAAGAGTTGGCTGTGCTTTCGGGAGCCGACCTCGAGGTCATCCATGCCATTGCAATGCGGGTGGAGCAGGCCATTGCGGCCCTGCGGGCCCTCCCCCCTTCGGCCTACCGAGATGAGCTCGAGGCCCTGGCCCAGCGCGAGCTGGTGCGGGTCAGCTAACCCCGCTCGAGGCTGCAAAAAAATGGCTCCCTTCGGTTTGGGCGCATCCATGACAAACCACCAGGCCTGACGCCGGGCCGGGTGCGGTGGGGTCCTTCAGGCGATGCCTATCCATCTACTGGCGTAGGTTTGCCATGTTCATCAACAGCCACGTAGGTCAGGTTGCCCTTGGTCGCCAGTACCTTGGGCTCGCGCAGGTTTTCGCGGTAGACCTCGACCTCTACCGTCAGTGAGGTGCGGCCCACCCGCACCACCCTGGCCTCCACTTCCAGCAAATCGCCCACCTTGATGGGCACCTCAAACACCACCTCACCCACCCGAACGGTCACACAGCGTTTGCGGGCGTGACGAATGGCCGCGTAGGAACCCACCTTATCCATCAGGCCCAGTACAAAACCCCCAAAAGCGTTGCCGCCGGGGTTGGCGTGCTCAGGAAAAACCAGTTCAAGGGTACGGGCTTCACTCATATCATCACCTTTGACAGCCTACCGGGTTGGTGCAAAGCTCGGCAATGCCGACCAGTCCAGCTCACCCTGTCGGCTTGGAAGCTTGGGGCAGGTATACTCATAGGCGTTGAAAATAGGGGCAAACGCCCAGTCCAAACTGTGCCACAATAGCCCTGCTTTACATCACGGAGGTCTCACAATGCCACTCAGAAACGCCTACCGCCCCCCTGGAGACTCGAGCCTGTGGGATAGTTTTTTACGCCGCCTCGAGGCCACCATCCAGGTAGCCAAAATTCACCCCGCTACCATCCAGTACCTGACCCACCCCAAACGCATGGTGGGCATCTCGCTGCCGGTGGTGATGGACGATGGGGCCGTGCGCAACTTTACCGCCTACCGGGTGATTCACAACATCGCCCGCGGCCCTGCGCTGGGGGGCGTGCGCTACCACCCCGAGGTGGGGCTGGGCCAGACCTGCGGCATGGCGGCCTGGATGACCCTGAAATCGGCGGTGTTTGGCCTGCCCTTTGGCGGCTCGGCAGGGGGGGTGACGGTAGAACCCGCCAAGCTCTCGAGGCGGGAGCTCGAGCGCCTTTCGCGCCGTTACGTGACCGAGCTTATCGAACTCATCGGGCCGGACGAAGACGTGCTGGCCCCCGATGTGGGCACCAACGCCACCGTAATGGCCTGGTTCCAGGACACCTTTACCATGACCCGGGGCCAGACCGCCCTCAGCGCCGTAACTGGCAAGCCCACCCAACTCGGCGGGGTGGCCGTCCGCGATGAAGGCGGCGGGCAGGGCCTGGTGTATGCCCTCGCCGACCTGGCCCAGGTAAAGGGCTGGCCGGTGGACGGGGCCAGCATGGCCATTCAGGGCTTTGGACAGGTGGGTAGCGCAGTGGCCCGCTATGCGGTCAAGGAAGGGCTCAAGGTGGTGGCGGTCTCCACCAGCCGGGGTGGCGTGTACAACCCCGAGGGGCTGGATGTGGTCGCCCTCGAGCAGCACTACGCCCAGCACGGCCACCTCGAGGGTTTCCCCGGAGGACGGTTTATCACCAATCACGAGTTGCTTACGCTAAAGGTGAACTATCTGGTTCCTGCTGCCATAGAGGGCGTTATCCATGAGCACAACGCCCAGCAAATTACCGCCCAGGTGGTGCTGGAGGGGGCCAACGGGGCCATCACCCCTGAGGCCGAGTACCTGCTCAAGCTCCAGGGCGTCCAGGTTGTGCCCGACATCCTGGCCAACGGCGGGGGCCTGGTGCTCTCGTACCTCGAGTGGGTGCAAGACCTCTCTATGTTCTTCTTCGAAGAGGTGGAGATTCAACAAAAACTTCGCGAATTTATCCATCAAAGCCTGCAAGCCGTGCTCGAGCGGGCCAAACCCCTCCAGGGCGACCTGCGGGCCGGCGCGTATGCCCTGGCCGTCGAGCGCATCAACGAGGCCAGCCGCCTGCGGGGCGTCTACCCCTGATGGCTAAAAAGCCACTACTCTCACACATCAGCCAGCACCCGTTATCCGGAGGAACGTATGAAATCTGAACCCCTTTCCTATCTTTGCAGCGACAATATCGGCCCCTGGGAAATCTACCTGGCCCAGGTTGACCGCGTCACCCCCTATCTGGGCAAACTGGCCTTCTGGGTCGAAGACCTCAAGCGACCCAAACGCATCCTGATAGTGGATGTACCCGTCCAGATGGACGATGGTTCGGTGGCCCACTTCGAGGGTTACCGGGTTCATCACAATACCTTCCGAGGCCCAGCTAAGGGGGGGGTTCGCTATCACCAGGACGTAACCCTCTCCGAGGTCATGGCCCTCTCGGCCTGGATGACCATCAAAAACGCCGCTGTGGGGCTGCCCTACGGTGGGGGTAAAGGCGGCATCCGGGTAGACCCCCGCAAGTTAAGCCCCGGCGAGATTGAGCGCCTAACCCGGCGCTACACCTCGGAAATTGGCATCATCATCGGCCCCGACAAGGACATCCCGGCCCCCGACATGGGCACCGGTGCCCGCGAGATGGCCTGGATGATGGATACCTACTCCATGAATGTGGGGCGTACCGCGCCGGGCGTGGTTACGGGCAAGCCCATCGCGGTGGGCGGTTCGCTGGGGCGGCAAGACGCCACCGGGCGCGGGGTGTTTGTAACGGCCGCCGCCGCCGCAGAAAAAATCGGGCTGTCCCTGGAGGGTAGCCGGGTAGCGGTGCAGGGCTTCGGCAATGTGGGCAACGCTGCTGCTCGCATCTTCCATGACCACGGAGCAAAAATTGTTGCGGTCTCGGATGTAACCGGCGGTGTTCGCAACGATGGCGGTATAGACCCCTACGACCTCACCGCCTACGCCAAGCAGATGGGCGGTGTAAAAGGCTACCCCAAAGCCGAGCCCATTCCCGCAGCCGAGGTGCTGACCACCCCCTGCGAGTTCCTGGTTCCGGCTGCCCTGGAAAAGCAAATCACCGAAGCCAACGCCTGGAAGGTGCAGTGCAAAATTATCGCCGAGGGCGCCAACGGCCCCACCACGCCCGCCGCCGACGACATCCTGACCGAGCGCGGGATACTGGTCGTACCCGACGTGATCGCCAACGCGGGCGGCGTTACGGTTAGCTACTTCGAATGGGTGCAGGATTTCAACAGCTTCTTCTGGACCGAAGACGAAATTAACGCCAGGCTCGAGCGCCTCATGCGCCAGTCCTTTGAGGCTGTCTGGCAGGTGGCGCAGGACAAAAAGGTCTCGCTGCGCACCGCGGCCTACATTGTGGCCGCCACCCGGGTGCTCGAGGCGCGTGCCCTGCTGGGGTTGTACCCGTAATACCGGATTCAAAAAGATAATCTTCAAACAAAAAGCGCTAAGAGGCTATCTTTTTGAATCCTAGAGCACACCCCTCGCTGCGCTCGGCGAAGAAAGCGTATCCCTTCGGTCGGGTTAGTTCGTCACCGTTCGGTGACGAACTAACCGAATCTGGTATAAGGCCTGCATCGGGCCAGCCATAGGGGAAACAAAGTTTGAGGGTTTCCACGGGCCTGCCTTGCCTTTGGGAGCCCTCATCGCGCTTCCCACAATTTCTCCGCACACAGTGCGGAGAAATTTACCCAGTACAGCAAAAACCCGCTGTACTGGGTATTCGTGGGAACCGCTCTCATCGCTTTGGCGTATGCTAAAAGCGTGACGCTCAGCAACACCTGGCCTCGCTACGGAAAGGTAACCCTCAAACCCTTTACCGAACCCCTCACCGAGACCGAATGGCGGCGGTTTTACGACTGCTTCCGCGATCCCGAGATTGCCGACTGGAATGGAAGCCGTCCGCTCAAAATGCCTTTGTGGCTCTTCAAGCGGGTGGTCATGGGCGAGGTCAGCCGGGGCGACCGGGTTGGGTTTGGGATTCTGGATGAGCAAGGCGAGTGGCTGGGCACAGTGGAGCTTTACGAAATGAACCACAGCGAGGCCACCCTCGGCATCCTGATTGGCGCCAAGGATCGCTGGGGGCATGGCTACGGCACCGACGCGGTCAAAGCGGTGCTCGAGTACGCCTTTAGCACCTTGAAGCTACAAAAGGTAAAGCTACGCACCTACAAGCACAACCTCCGCGCCCAACGGGCCTTCCAAAAAGCGGGCTTCCGCTACGTAGATGCTCCGCCAGTCCAGGCCCCACGCTTCAATTTTGGCCTGGCTCCCAAGGCTGAGTTCGTGCCCATGGAAATTACCAGGGAAGATTGGGCCTGTTCTTGAGCTGTTCTACCCTACCCGCCCGCATAGAGCCATAACTCACCCCCGGGGGCCAGGGTCAGACCAGGCTTGGGCGCCGGGTGGCCCCGCAAGGGCTTTAGTCGCCCAAACAGCGAAAGCGCCGCCAGCAGCACCATCTGGGCAAAGTGCATCCCCAGGCAAATGCGCTCACCCCCACCAAAGGGGAGATACCCCCAGGCCGGAATACGGCCCTCGAAGCGCGCAGGGTCAAACGCCAGAGGGTTTTTCCACAGGTCGGGGTGGCGGTGGGTCAGGTAGGGGCTGTAGAGCGCCAGCGCACCTTGGGGAATGAGGATTCCGTCAAGCTCGAGGGCCCTTGCCACCCGGCGGCTCCCGATAAAGCCAGGGGGATACAGGCGCAGGGTTTCCTTGATGAGCAAAGGATGGCCTGCCGGGCTGTGCCACTCGGGGTAGCTGGCTGCGTGCCACAGGGCCCAGGCCAGGGTGTGGGCGGTGGTGTCGTAGCCGGCGGCCAGCCCAATCAGAACTTCCTCTGTAGGCAGGTGGGCCGCCAGGCCATAGCCCGCTGCTTGCATCTGGCCCACCCGTCGCCGAACCTGGGCAAAAAGCCACGGGTGCGGCAGCAGTGGGGCTGGAAAGGGCTGCTTGAGGGGTGCTAGGAAGCGGGCCAGCTCGGCCCTGGGAAACTGGCCTTCAAAGTAGGCCACGTTCAGGCTGGTCTGGGCCACCCGGGAAGCCCAGGCCCCGGCCTCAAACTCCCCTTTTGGCCTGATTTCTTGCAAAGCCACCCGTAGGCGCTCCTCGAGCCCCCGCAGGGCCCTGGCGTGAAAATGGGGATCCAACGCCTGGCGCCTGGGCTTGTGCTCGGGGGCGTCGGTGGTGATGATGCCACCGTTGAGGTAAGGCACCAGACTGGAAAAACTGCCCCTGGAACGGAAGGTTTCTAGGTCGGTGAGCAGCCTTCGGTTCCAGTCGGGACTATAGCCCACCACCGCTAAGCGGCCCAGGCCCAGGGCAAAAATCGGCCCTAAGGCCGCCCCTTCCTCGAGCAGGGCTAAAGGCTCACCCGCCCAGCGGGGCAGGTGGGCAAAATGCCCCCAGGGGTAGCCTCTGGGCTTTGGCCACACCCGCCTCAAGCCACCCCTCCCCTCTGGCCTAGAGACCTGTCCAGCAGCCAGCCAGCCCCATTCCAGCCCGAGAGCAGCGAAAGGGGCACGCCTCCACCCGGATGTACGGTCCCGCCCACCTGGGCCAGGTTGCGCAGACCGGCCACCGTCCAGCCGGGGCGCAGGGCTCCCAGAAGCCCATGTGGAGCCCGCCCATAAAGCGCCCCCCGGTAGGCCGTCTGGCTGTAGTCCTGTGGGCTCATGGCCCGCCAGGCCGCAATGGGCAGCGGGTGAAGCTGCTTTAGCCTTGCCAGCAGGTGCTGCGCATAGCCCTGCACATCCGACCCAACATGGGGCAGACTCGGCGCATTGACCAGTAAAAACGCGGCTTTGCCATCGGTGTGCAGGTACAGGGTGGGGTTCTGCGGCCAGCGCCCATCGGCAATCTCGCGCCACTCGGCACGGTAGTCCGGCGAAAAATAAATGTGGTGGCCTAGCGGCACCGCCTCGCTGAGCTTCATCAGCACGGCAAAGCCCGAGACCCCCAGGGCATACCCTGGCAGGGGCAGGCCCAGCCACTGCAAGGTAAAGTGCCGGTCGGCAGCCGAGATATACAGGTCGGCGCTGTGCCAGCCCTGGTCGGTTTGCAGCGCGCCCACCTGGCCTGAGAGTCGCTGCATCTGCAAGACCTTGTGCCCAAACAAAAACCGCACGCCCTGGGCCTGGGCCAGCCTAAAGAGGTAATCGGCTAGGGCCCGCATACCCCCCGCCAGGTGAAAAACCCCCAGCCCCAGCTCCACCCAGGCGATGTTGTGCAGCACCGCCGGGGCCTGGTAGGGGTTGGCCCCCATATAGGTGGCGAAGCGTAGGAAAAAAGGGGTTAGGTAAGGGCCCGAGGCCACCAGCCGGGAGAGCGGCTTGAGCGGGTGGGCCTTCAGGCCGTCGCGCAAGCCATAGCGCGCCAGCTCGGGAAGCTGGGGGGGTGGGGCGAAAATAAAAGTGTCCCTGGCCCCTTCGTACAGGCTTCGGGCCTCGTCCAGCAAGCGCCGGTAATCGCGGGCTTCCTGGGGCGAAAGCTGGGCTAGGGTGGCCTCTAGCTCGAGCTCGGGCGCAAACACCCGCCCATCCGGCCAGGTGTAGCGGGTGAGGGGGGAGACCGGCTTGAGTTCTGGCAGGCTTTTACCAAAGGCGCCCACAATCATGCGGGGAATCTCCGGCAAGGTCAGGACGGTGGGCCCGCTGGGCACTCCCTCCCAGCCCATGGCCTTGCCGCCCGGCTGGTCGAACTGCTCGATAACGGTGACCTCGAGCCCCGCCTTCCTGAGCCGCAAAGCCGCCGCCAGCCCAGCAAAACCCGCCCCAATAACAATGGCCCTCATCGGCTATATTCCCGCCCTTTCCAGGTGTATCTTCTTTGCCCAGAACGCAAATAGACGGGCGTGGCATAAAGAGGTGCCAGCGGAACCAGCACCACCTCCCACCACTCCCGCCCGGTTTTGAGGTTGAGCAGCAGGCGCTCCACAAGCCCCATTCCCCCCACCAGCAGCCACATAGGGTCGAACAGCGCCAGCGGCCAGCACAGGGTATAGGCCAGCAGATGCCCCAGATACGACAGGGCCAGCAGCAGGCGGCTGCGCCCGTGAAACTCAATCAGGTTTTTGCCCAGGCCCTCCACAATCTCGGCAAAGCTGTGGTACATCCGCACCGCCACCAGGCGCCCCCCTAGGGCCAGTGTAATGTGCTGGCCCGCCGCCTTGGTTTTTTGTGCCAGCCGCACATCCTCGAGCACCTCCCCCCGCACCGCCGCGTGCCCCCCCGCGGCCAGATAGGCCAGGCGGGTGAAGGCCATCACCTGCCCGTTGGCCGCCGAGGCCGAAGGGAAGGGCGTAGAAATCATGGGATAAGGCAGGTAGCACAGCAGCACGTCGTCAATCAAGGGCAACAAAACCCGCTCCGGTAGGGTGAGGGTAATCTGGCGCGGGTACACCGAGACCAGCCCGGCTTTTTCCTGCTCCATGCGGGCCAGCACTGCCTGCACCCCCCCTTCACCCCAGCGCACATCGGCATCGGTAAAGATGAGCACCTCGCCCCGGGCGGCCTGGGCCAGCTGCTGGCAGGCCCAGGTCTTCCCCATCCAGCCCTCGGGCTTGGGCAGGCCTGCGATCAGGCGCACTCGAGCGTCTTGGCGACTGAACTGCTCCACTACCCTGGCCGTGGCATCGGTGGAGTGGTCGTCGAGGATCAGAATCTCCTCGACCCCCTGGAGCAAAAAACCTGGCAGGGTTTCCACCAGGTTGTGGGCTTCGTTGCGGGCTGGCACCAGCAGGGAAACCGTGGGGCGCTTGCCTTGCAGTGGCCCCCGTCGCAAAACCGGGAAAACCGCCCCATTAATCAGCAGAATAAACAGCTTCAGACCCAGCCAAAAAAGCACGAAGTAAAGAAGGAAGCTCAACATGCCGTTCTGCCAACCATACATTTTCAGGGTTTCCTGTGTTCCAGTGCCCCCATCAGTTTGCCCAGGGCCGCACCCCAACCGGCCATACGCTCGTGGGTGCTCTTGCGTCCGGCCAGGCGCAGCTCGAAGCCCGGCAGCGGTTCCTCCGCGGGAGCAGTGCGAATTTGATGATCCAGCTCGGCGAGCATCTGCTCCAGCCGTTCGTGCAACAGGTTCAAATCCGGCCCTATGGGTTCGCCAAAAACCAGGTAGGCCTCGGCAAACTCATGCCCCCGCAACACCACCCTCGAGGCTACCGGCACAATCGGAACCCCTGCCTTTTCAGCAAACCAGACCGTACCCTTGTTCAGCTCACCCACTGCCCCCGGGCCGCGCAGTTCGCCCTCTGGAAACACAATCAACACTTCTCCTCGTTTAAGGGTAGCCAGGGCATCTCTGGGCTTGCTGGCCGAAACGGTGTCGAGATACCGAAAAAAGGAAAAATCCTGCAGGCGGCGCTCACCGACTACGATTTTGAAAGGTTTTCCAGCTTCCCAAAACAAGACCGGCAGCAAATAGCCATCCCACCAGGAATGATGGTTGCCCGCCAACACACACACCTGGCCCGGCACATTGCCCTGTACCCACACGCCCCGCAGGCCCCGTTGCACGGTATGGCGAAACAAAGCCCTGAAGGCCAATCTCAACAATCGTTCCCAAGGACGCATCATAAGGGCATCACCACAAGCTTTACAGGTCGCACTCACGGTTCGTGGCCCACCCAGCCTGCTTGCTCCACCCAAGCCGCTGAATCCGGTCGAACCACGCTAACACATTCATGGCCAGGCCACACACCACCGCTGCAGGCCATAGGCCAAACAGGGCCAGGCCCACCGGGAGAAAAAGGGCCTCTAAGCGGTAGGCCCAGGCAAAAGCGCCATCCTGGTGCAGGCTTGGCCCCAGTCGCCCGTACATCCAGGAAATAACCGCGCCCACCGCAAACCAGGCCAGGTAATTCTGGATGGGTGCGCCGTACCAGAGGGGGTGAGGGTCTTGCCAGGTCCAGTAGCCCTTGGCGGGCATCAGGGCTTCCAACCCCAGGTCCCAGGCCACCACCAGCAAGCCCGTAAACCAGGGCCGCCCCCCAGCCAGCACGTGGGCCGAGAGCACCAAGGCAAACCAGCCCAAAGGCACAATCAAGGGCACGCCCCCAACGGTGGGCGGCGGCGCCCCTTGGTAGGTATACAGGCCAAAGGGAATACCCGTCTTGCTGCCCAGCAGCTCCACCCCAAGCCCCAGGACAAAAGCCAGGCCAGCCAGCAGCACAATCCGCACTCCGATTCGCCCCCATCCCCACAGCAGTGCCGCCAGGCTAATCAGCACCATCTGCACCGTGCCAAGCAGGGGGAAGGCCTCGGGCAAGAGCGGAACCGGAACGCGCACCAGCACCGCCAGGGCCAGCAACACCATCCAGGCTTTGAGGTGCAGGCAGAGCCAACCCAGCCGGGCCAGGGCCTCCGGTTGCCTGAGCAGCCACACCACCTGGAACATAGCGCTGGCCGCTAATGCTGCCCACACCCCCATGACTGCCTCCCGGCCCACCAGCCAGCCCATCCCACCACCCAGCAAGGCCACCCCCAGCAGCGGGCGGCGGGCAGCCCAGAGCAGGTCGCCACCCCAGACCGCCAGGGCAGCCAGCACCGAGCCCCAAACCGCCAGGGCCACCCCCAGCAACCCACCCCCGCCCAGCACCAGCAGCACCGCCCCCAACAGCGCCAGGCCCATGCCCAAAAGCCCGCCCAGCCCACGCAACCAGGTCGGGCCCACCCCTGCCCCCTCAGGCCGAAGCAGCACTAACGCTCCCCAGGCCAGCCCTAGTGTAAGTAGCGTGATGAACAACTCCACATTACCCTCGTTTTGCCGGCATCTCGCCCAGTCTGGCCCGTTGCAAGCGCATGTTCAACACATCCAGGGCCGCTTTAGCAAAGGCCGGAATATCCACCGAGGCCATAATTTGCAGGTCCTCGAGCCAGCCCGTCTCCTCGTCCAGGAAGCGCAGCACCCGTTGGGGCGGGTTGCGGCGGAACAGGTCGGCAAACACCTTGGGGCCAGAGCTACGCTGCTTTTCCAGCACGTTGAGCAGCACGCTGTCCATCAGGGCGTGGCGCCGGAAGGCCGGTTCGGGGTAGAAGGGCTGGCCGGTCTGGGCCAGCGCCTCGGCGATGCGCCGGGACTGCTGCTGAATGCGCTGAAAGGTGTAGCCGGTAGAGGCCTTGGTACGCCCCCCGGCCATCCCGATGTTCATCACGTGGGGGCTAGGCCGACGGATAAAAGGGGCATCGGTCATGGGGATGATGCCAAACTCGGTCTCGAGGATCCGGTAGTTTCCCAGCCCCAACACGCCCTCGAGGTATTCGCGCAGCCCTGCATCGTAGGCCTCTGGCGATAAAAGCTCGGGCGAGAACAGAGTGTACTCCACCAGCGCGGTACGGGCATCGAAGGGCAGCACATAACCAAACCGCACCGACCCTTGCTGGGCCACCCGGAAGTCCATAAAGGTAGCCGCCTCGGCATCGAAGGTCGCCAAGGGTGTTTGCACCACCCAGCCCTTAAAGTGCTGCAACAGGTGGTGGTAACGAGGGTTTTTGGGGGGAGGCGCATACAAGCTGCTGAAGACCCACCGCCCGGTAAAGGTCTGCCCCTCCAGCCCCACCACCGCCCCCCGCTCGCCTTCCTGGATATGGGTGATCTCGCCGTACTGAACCGAGATGTTGGGCTGCTGCTTTAGCCAGCGGTTCATGAAGGTGTAGAAGTCCAGACCGCGGATCATCTTGTAGGCATAGGGGGCAATCTGCAAGCGCCGAGAAATTCCTTCACCGTGGAACCAGATTTGATTCCATTTGCGGAAAACCATCGCCTCGAAGGGATTTTCGCCCACTTCCCAAAAACACCAGGTGCGGTCGTTGGTGGTTTTGGGAGCCCGGTCGAGCAGCAAAATTCGCTTATCTCCCAAGCCCGCCTGCACCAGGTGGTAGGCCAGGCTCAGGCCCGCCGCACCCCCTCCCGCAATGATGTAGTCGTAAGAATCGCTCACCTTGCCATAGGCTACGCTGCGAGGCCTCGAACAGGCTAGCCAGGGTTACAAATGCGGGCCCTAAATTAGACGTCGCACGGGCTCCGTAGACACCTTCACCAGGCCACCTAGCTACGGCCTGGTTTGGTACTGCCGCTCCTTGTCCCAGTCGTCCAAGCGTTGTTTCACCGCCTGAAGGTCGCCCCGTAGGCCGCTAAGTTCGCGTCGCACCACCCTTAGGGCGCTGGCCTCGACCAACAAGGTCACAATGTGCTGGTTCAGGCTTACCCCTTCGGCCTCGGCCTGCTCTAAAAGCCGCCGGTGCAGGCGGGGGGGCATCCGCACCAGCACCCTACCGCCGTATTCGCGCTCGGTGGAGGGCAGCGGGATCTCGTCGCCGTGCTCGTAGGCCACCTCGAGCCACAAGCGCCGGGCATCCTCGATCATCTCCATTGCTTCTTCTGCGGTCTCACCCACCGAGACGCAACCCGGAAGATCGTTGATGGTAGCGGTGTAACCCCCCTCGGCCTCGGGAACCAGCGTGACGGGATAGCGCAGGCCCAGGTAGTACTCCAAAGGCTTACGCCCAGTCTGCCTCTTCATGCCTCCTCCTCCTGTAATTGCTTCAACACTTTCTTGAGGTAAGTAGCCTTTACCACCTGTCCCTTGTGTTTGGGCACGGTCAGCATTCGACCGTCTGGGTGGCGAAAGATGTGATGGCTTCCACTCGAGCGCACCTCTTCAAACCCAAGGGCCTCGAGTACCCTCGCTACCTCCTCGTAGCGCATTTCGGGCGGCAGACGGCGCATTTTCTCGAATAGTTTCTCGAGCTGGCCCATCTGCTCCTCTTCAATATGATATCACATATAGTATCATGTGTCTATCTGGTGTCTACACCCGCTTGCGGCTCAAATCTTTCAGCAGCACCCGGGCCGCATTCCGCCCGCTGGCGCCCATAATGCCCCCACCGGGGTGGGTGCTGGCCCCGGTCAGGTAGAGGCCTTTTATGCCAGGAAAGCGGTACTCGTGGGCCCCCAGCCAGGGGCGGAACATAAACATCTGGTCGGGGGTCATCTCCAGGTGCATCACGTTTCCGGCAGGCATGGCGAACTCGTTTTCCAGCCAGAGCGGCGTCTGCACCAGCTCGGCCACAATCTTGCGGCGGATCTGGGGGTCGAAGCGCTCGAAGCTCCGAATCACGCCCTCTCTGGCCTCGGCGGCGCGGGTTTCCCACGTCCCGGAAGCCAGCTTGTAGGGGTAGTACTGCGCCCACAGCCACAGGGTCTCGCCCCCTGGGGGGGACAGGGTCGGGTCCACCGCGCTAAAGCTCATGGCAATCAGGGGCGGGTCGCGGGTGGGCTCGCCCGCGAGGTAGTCGCCATAGGCCCGGTAGAGCTGCAGTTCGTCGGTGATGAGCAGGCCCAGCCCGATGCGGGCCTCGTCGGCGGGGTGGGTCTGGTAGCAGAGTTTTTCCGAGAGACCCAGCCGCAGCACCAGACCGAAGCCGTTGCCCACCCGCAGCCCTTTGGCTACCTCGGGGGTCTGGTCGGCGGGCAGCAGGGCCAGGGTTTTCTGGATGTGCGCGCCCGAGACCACCACCCGCGCACTTACGGTCTGCCCATCGGCCAGGCGAATTCCCACGGCCTGGTTGCTCGAGACGATGACCTCGGAAACAGGGCTGTCCAGGTGCACCTTCCCCCCCTTGGCCTCGATGGCCCGCACCAGGGCCAGCGACAGGCCCCCCGAGCCCCCCCGGGGACGGGCCACCCCGCCCACGTGGTACAGCGGGTGCCACAGCAAAAAAGGCGAGGATAAGGGATCGGAGGGCGGCGGCCCGGACTGCGCGGCCATCCAAACCAAAGGGGCCCGCACCCGCTCCTCGCTGAAATACTCCCGGGCCACCTCGCCATAGGGCCGCAAAATTTGGGGCAGGCGCTTCTGCCAGTCGCGCCCGAAGCCGGCCCCCCAGACCATCTTGCGTCCCAGATTGAGTGGGCTGGGCGAGGCCAGAAAGGCCTCCTTGACCGCCTGACCAAAAGGCAGCCAGTCGCGCATGAAGCGGCGGTAGGCCTGGCCCTGCCCCGGGTAGCGCTGGTCCAGCTCGAGGGCGGTGCGCTCGGGGTCGCGCCACACAAACCAGCTCTCCTGGGCGTCGGAGGCGTGAAAGAGAGGGTCGAGCTCGAGGTACTCCAGCCCGTACTTGTAGAGCTCGAGCTCGTCCACCACCGGCGTCAGGCGAATCAGGATGTGGGCGCTGCCCCCTAAGTCGAAGCGGAAACCCTCATGGTCAATGGTCGAGACTGCCCCGCCCGGCACCTTGCGCCGCTCGAAAACCCCTACCCGGTAGCCCGCCTGGGCCAGATAGGCCGCCGTTACCAGGGCGTTGTGCCCCGCGCCCACCACCACCACATCGAAGTCCGGCATCTCGGGCGAATGATACCGCAGATGAGGCTCGTTCAAAATGGGATGAACCGTGCTTCAAGCGCCCCGTAGCCAGATGGCCTTGGGCAGAAGCAGCACCCGCTCGTAGGTGGAGAGCGAGGCCCGGCGCGAGAGGTTGTCCCAGCCGTTCAGCTCGAGCTTGTCCAGAATACCCTGGTACTGCAGGGCCGCTAGCGCCACCGCCCCGCGCCCGGTTTGCAGATACTTCAGACCGGCCAGGCCTTCGCGGTAGAGCCGACGGGCCTCCTGGGCCAGTTCGCGCATCAGGGCCACGTAGCGCGGGCTGATGTAGCCCTGGCGCAGCTCTTCGATGGACACCCCATGCTTGTGCATCAGCTCGGCGGGTAAGTAGACCCGCCCCAGGGCCAGGTCTTCTCCCACATCGCGCAGGCAGTTGGTGAGCTGCATGGCCTGGCCCAGTTTGATGGCGGCGTCGCGCCCTGCCTCGCCCGCCCCGCCAATGGGGGCAATCATCAGCCCCACCGTACCGGCCACCCGGTAGCAGTAGGTGTAAAGCTCCTCCAAAGCTTCCAGGCGTACCGGATTCAGGTCGGCCAGAAAACCCTCTTTCATATCGGCAAAGGCTTGTTTGGGGATGTCCCAGCGCTCTAGCGCCCAGGTCAGAGCCATTTCCCAGTCTTCCCTGGGAACCCCGGCATAGGCCCGCTCGATACCGGCCCACCATTCGCTCAGGTCGGCGAGCGGGTTTACGGATTCGTCCACGGCGTCGTCGCCAATACGACAGGCTGCATATACAGCCCAGGCTCCTTTACGGGCCTCGCCCCAAAACAGCAGGCTACCGTAGTAAAACGTAGCCGAATGGCGACGGATGATTTCCGATACAGCCTGCCAGTTGGGTTCCATAAGCATCTCCCGAAGCAACTTACAAAAAAGCACTGTTTGGCTAAGAATGCACCGACCCTTGAATAGTGACTTTTGTCCCTATCACAAATCCTACCGACCCTTCCCGCCAGCCGTCTACCTTGAAACCACTTTTGGACAGTGAGTCCATTAGCTCCGGGAGGGTGGGGAAGCGCAGCCCAGCCCATTCTAGCACGCGCTGTAAGGGGCCTGGGGAGTGGTGGCTGAACATGATCCACAGCCGCCCACCCGGCTTGAGCACCCGGTACATTTGGTGCACTACCTGCTGGGGGTTGGGAAATTCGTTCCAGCTACCCCCCACCACCACCCCGTCCACCGAGGCCTCGGGCAGCGGGATGGCCTCGGCTCGAGCCAACAGGGGTACGAAACCTGCGTGTCCCCCAGCCTTCTGCAGGGCCACCTTGAGCATGGCCGGCGAGAGGTCGAGGGCAAAGACCCGCGCCGCCCCCGCCTCGAGCAAAGCCCTGGCATATAAGCCCGTAGAGGTTCCTAAATCCAAAAAATCCCGCCCTGCCACCGGCTGCACCGACTGAAGCATCAGGGAAAACTCCTCTTCCAGCGGAAAAGGTCGGCCCGAAAGCAGTGTGAGCGCCCGTTTGCGCCAGATTTCGTAGCCCCGGGCCGTAAGGGGCCACAGGTTGGTGCGGGCCGCCAGCGTGAAAGGGGCGGTTTGACGTTGATCTGGGAACAATTCGCGCATGGATGACCTTATACCTGGGATAGGTTCCTAAAACTGAACAAACTCTGGACACACACTCCAACAAACCCTTGACATAAGTTATACAGTAGCGTATACTATTTTTCAATAGAGGGATTTACTTATGCGAAGCGACCTGGGGGTTTACACCATTGCCGAAGTAGAAGAGCGCACCGGGCTTTCCAGTGCTCTGCTCCGCCAGTGGGAGCGTCGGTATGGCTTCCCCCGGCCCGAGCGTTCGCCGGGTGGACACAGGTTGTACAGCGAGACCGACCTCGAGGCCCTGCGCCACATCAAGCAGTGGATTGCTGAAGGCGTGGCCCCGGCCCAGGCCGTCAAGCGCTACCTCGAGGGCCTGATCCAGGAAGGCCCCCGTCCCCCCGAGGCCCTTTCCAGGGAGCTCGAGGAGGCCCTGCTACGGGCCGACACCGAATCCGCCGAGCGCGTCCTCTCGGAAGCCTACAAACTGCACCCGATAGAAAAGGTGGTGATGGAGGTAATCTCGCCCTGCCTGCGCCGCATTGGTGATGGCTGGCATATGGGCCGGGTTAGCACCGCACAGGAGCACTTCGCCAGCACCTATCTGCGGGGCTCGTTGCAGGGCCTGCTCAATCTGATGGGGGGTTCGCTGGGGCCTACCCTGGTGGTCTCTACCCTGCCCGGTGAACAGCACGAGATCGGGAGCCTGATTACCGCCCTGTTCTTGCGCCGGGCAGGCTACACCGTGCACTACCTGGGGCCCAATACCCCCCTGGCCGACCTCAAGTCGTTTGCCGAGCGCACAGGGGCCAAAGCCGTGGTGCTTTCGGCGGTGCAGCCCATTTCACTGGAGTCGCTGCCCCAGGAGGCCCTGCGCGGCCTGGCGCCGGTGGTGGTGGTGGGTGGACAGGCCGCAGCCAACGACCCCCGCCTGGTCGAGCGCCTGGGGGCGCGTTACATGGGCAACGACCCCCGAGTCCTGGCCGATGCGCTCTCGGCAACCCTAAAGGAGGCTGGCTTGTGGTAAGCAGAAAAAGCGCTGGTATGGCTCGAGGCTCACGCTGGTTACAGTGCAGGTTTGGCAGCAAGGAGACAGTATGAAAAAGGTACGCAGGAAAGAAGTGATTTACCGGGCAGGCGACCGCGCAGATGCGCTGTACCACCTTGAGCGCGGCCTGGTGCGCATCATCGAGATACTACCCGATGGCCGCCAGCTCACCCTGCGCCACGTGCTGCCGGGGGACTACTTTGGCGAGGAGGTGCTCTCGGAGCGGCAGTACAAGTACACCGCCGAAGCCCTCACCGAAGCAGCGGCTTTTGCGGTCGATCCCAAAACCCTCTCCAACGACGACCTGCGGGCCCTGGCGGCCAGCCTGGCCAACCAGATGGCACAGGTGCAGGCCTACGAAACCCACCTCCAATGGGGCGAGCTGCGCAGCCGCATCTGCCGTTACCTGCTCTACCTGGCCGACACCGCCGCCCAGGGGCGCGACGAGCGTGGGGTTTTTGTGACCGCCAGCCACGAAGAAATCGCCGATGCCACCGCTTCTACCCGCGAGTCGGTGAGCAAGCTGCTCTCCGACCTGCGCCACGAGGGTCTGCTGGACACTGGCTACCGCAAGATTTATCTGGTCGACCGCAAGTCCCTGGAACTCGAGGCCGAGAGTCGGATGCTGCAAGCAGTCTGAGGTGGGCATGAAGGTTCTCCTTATTGGTGGCAGCGGCTATGTGGGCAGCCACATGGCCCAGCACCTGCTGGCCCAGGGTCACCAGGTAACGGTGGCCTCGAGGCGCGGTGAGGGGCCCCTCGAGGGGGTGCGCTATGTGGTGGCCGATGCTGCCAAAAACGAGGGCCTGCTCGAGGCGGCCCAGGGCCAGGAAGCGCTTATCTATCTGGTGGGTATCATCCGCGAGCGGGACGGCCAGACCTTCCGGCTGGCCCACGTGGAGGGGGTGCGCCACAGCCTGGCCGCAGCCAAGGCCGCCGGCATTCCCCGGTTCGTACACATGTCCGCGCTAGGCGCCGCCCGCGGCACCGGCAGCCGCTACTACGAGACCAAGGCCGAGGCCGAAGAGCTGGTGCAGACCTCCGGGCTGGACTGGACCATTCTGCGCCCAAGCCTGATTTTTGGCCGGGGCGATGAGTTTTTTGGCGGTGTGCTGAAGGGCCTGGTCAGCGCGCCTCTTCCCTTCATACCCCTGATTGGCGACGGCAGCTTTGTTTTCCGCCCCATCTGGGTAGGGGACGTGGTCATGGCCTTCGAACAAGCCCTAAAGCGCCCTGGCACCATTCACCGCAGCTACAACCTGGTCGGGCCCAAAGAATACACCTTCCGCGAACTGCTGCTTTTGGTGCGCGATACCCTGGGCTCTCGCAAACCCCTGCTCCCTATTCCCCTAGCCCTGATGGATCTGGTGGTGCCCCTTATTTCTCCCCTGCCTTTTAGCCCCATCACCCTGGATCAGTACCGCCAGCTAAAAATGGGCAACACCGCCGACCCCGTTTACATGCGCAACGCCTTTAGCCTGGAGGAGCGTTCACTAGAAGCAGAACTGCCCAACATCCTCTCAACTAAACGGTTGGTTGGTGCTTAGTCTGGAATACTGTTGAAAAACACAGGCAGGTCTACCCTGAGGGCGTGACTGAGTCCGCTCGGCCTTACCTGTTGAAAATGCATACGCCCACCGACCCCCTCAAACGCTTTGAGGAAGCCCTTCCGCGCAACCGCGAAAGCCTGCTCAGGCTGTGGGCAGCTCTGGCTCCCCGTGTTCGTGCCTCCGACCCAGCACGCTATTTTGCCGTGCAAGAAGCCCTCGAGCTCGACCTACCCTTTACGGTACTGGCACTGTACGTGTTCCGCGAGTGTCGCCGGGCGCTGGAAAACAGCCCTGCCCAGGAGCGTGTCGCCGAATAGGCCTGCCCTCTGGCCTATCGGGGCAAAGCCTGCTGGCTTTTGACATGCGCAACCCAGGCCGGGTCTGGTCTTTGTGAAAATCCCTCCGGCGCCGGCAAGAGCCTACAGCGAGCCCAGCTTGTACGCCCCCCAAAACAAAATGCCAGCCAGCAAAACACTCAAAAGCAGCCCTGTGCCCAGGCCCATCTGGCTTACCACAAGGCCCACCAGCACCAGAACCCCGCTCACCAGCCACACCACCGCCACCGTCTTGGCTGGGTCTTGCAGGTAAAGCTGGTCGAGCCGGTCGTAGGTGTGGTCACGATCTCCGTCAAAAATGGGCTTGCCCCGGCGCCAGCGTCGGATAATGCCCGCAGCCGTGTCGTAAAGGGGAAAACCCACCATAACCAGCGCTGCCAAAAAAGTAGCCCAGCCCTCACTCGCAGCCACCAGCAGCAACATGGCCAGCAGATAGCCAATGCTCAAGCTGCCGCAGTCGCCCATGAAAGTTTTGGCTCGAGGGTAGTTCCACAGCAAGAAGCCCAGCAGGCTTCCGGCCAGCACCACCGTCAGACTGGCCTCGGTTGAGCTTTGCCACAGCAAGATGGCCATCCCCACCACCGAAATAAGGGCATTGCCGGCAGCCAGGCCATTCATGCCGTCAATCAGGTTGACCGCGTTGGACATCAGCGGCACCAGCACCACGCCCAGCACCAGTCCCAGCCCGCCCAAAGGCTCCCAGAAGTGCAGGCCCAGCCCAAGCCCTGCCACCAGCTCGGCCAGCAAGCGCAGCCTGGGCGAAAGGCCGAAACGGTCGTCCAGGGCACCCGTAAGGGCAATAACCAGCAATCCCAGTAAAGCCCAGCCAGAGACCGCCTGGGTGTAATAACCCCAGACCAGCACGCTGGCCACAATCCCTACACCGCCAAAGCGCGGGGTGGGCATGGCATGAATCTTGATTGCCCCTGGCCGGTCAACAATACCCAGGCGTCGCGCAATCGGAATGCTTAACCCCACAAAAACAATAGCTGTTAGTGTCGCCAACAAAGCCAGCAGCAGTTCATTAAACATACACGTCCTTCCGTTTTCTGCGGGTTGGGGCCCCACAAGCCCCCTGCCTTCTAAAGAATAGGGGCCTTGTGAGAAGAGGCATGTTTGTTTGCCACTTGCCGATAAGCCTCCACAGCATAAGGGTGTGACTTGTCGCGTTACTTTTCTAAAGATGCACTTAACGTTGCTCTGAAAAAACTCTTTGCTTGCTCCTATATGGTCTGTAACGGCTGAGGTCGGGACGGTACTTCTTCCTGTTCCAGCCAGGGTAAACCAAACGCCTTTACCCAAGGAGCTATGCCCAATGAAACAATGGTTCTTCCTTCTGCTGGTTGGGTTGTTGGCGGCCTGCGCCACCGACGGTCAGGTATCACCCCCCTCCTCTTCTTCCAACCAGAGGCCCAGCCTACGCATCCTTAGCCCATCCAACGGGGCCACCATCAGCGGCACCGGTACCAGGGCCGAGGTGAGCGTTAGCGACGACAAGGCCGTCACCCGCCTGACCCGCCAGGTGAATGGTGGTTCCGAACAGGACATCTCGATTCAACCTACCCAGAGTGGCAACATCATTTTCTGGATTCCGCTGGTAAGCGGTAACAACACCGCGGTGATCAGGGCCTACGATGCCGAAGGTCTGAGTGCCAGCGCCACCCTGAACCTACAGGTTGGAAGTTCGGGCAGCGGTGACGCAGGTGGTGGTTCAGGTGGTGGCACAATTGGTGCCGACTACGGCGGCTACACCCTGCCCAACGGCCCCACCTACTACGTAAGCCCCAGCGGCAGCAACGCCAACGACGGCTCACGCGAGCGCCCCTGGGCCACCCTCTCCTTCGCCGTCCAGAAACTCAAGCCCGGCGACGTCCTGCGGGTGCTCCCGGGCAGCTACAACGAGTCCGTGCAGGTTACTGTCTCCGGTACTGCCTCCCAGCGCATCACCATCGCCTCTGAATCCCGTTGGGGTGCCAAACTCAACGCCCAGGGCGCCCTCTTTGGCATCGACGTGCGCGGCAGCTATGTAGACGTTGTCGGCTTCGAGGTAACCGGGGCCAGCAACAGCGGCATCATCAGCTGGGCTCCCTACAACCGCTTTCTCTTTAACCACGTCTACGGCATCAGGGCCCAGTGCGACAGCAATGGCGGGGCGGGCGTCAACATGAGCTCACCCGACTCGTCCGATGGGGTCATGCTGGGCAACCTGGTGCACGATATCGGCGACCTTTCAGCCGGCTTTTGTACCCGCATCCACGGCATCTACCAGGGTGCCCCCCGCGGCATGGTACAAAACAACATCATCTACCGGGCTCGAGGCTTTGGCATTACCACCTGGCATGCCGCCACCGCCGTTACCATCAGCAACAACCTTTCCTTCTCCAACCTCTACGGCGGCATCTCGGTGGGCTCGGGCGACAACACCCGCGGCTACAAAGCCGAAAACTTCCTGGTAGCCAACAACATCGTGGTGGGCAACCCCCGCGGCATCAGCGAGGAGGGCAACACCGGGGTTAACCGGTTTGTTAACAACCTGGCCTGGAACAACGCCACCAACTGGCGTCTACAAACCAGCACCCAACAGGGCAGCCTGAGCCTCGACCCCGGTTTTGTGAACTATCAGCCGGACGGCAGCGGCGAATACACCCTGCAAAGCAGCAGCCCGGCCATCGACAAAGGCATCAGCGAGCGGGCCCCCGCAATTGACTTCCAGGCCCGGCCCCGCCTCCAGGGCTCCGCCCCCGACCTAGGCCCCTTCGAGGTGCGCTAGGGTAGGCTGGCATCCCGCAGACGCACCACCTTGGCCTCCGAAGGCACCCCCCGGCCATCCAGCACATAGAGCTGGTAGAAGCCGGGGGTTGCCAGGTTGGCGCTGGCCGGAGCGGTTACCTCAAGGCTGTTGGGGCCGCTGCGGGTAAAGCTCAGCTCTAAAAAGCGCTGGCCCATGTTGAAGGCGTGGGTTACCGCGCCAAAGGCCACTATGGTTACCCGATCCACTGCCGAGGCGGGCAGGTCGGTGGTCAGGGTAAAGCTCTGACCGTAGCTGATCCGGTTCGGCGCGGCCTGGATAATCGGACGGCTGGCCGGACTGCCGTCGGCGTTGTGCAGGTAGGGCGGGTAGTAGATCTCGGCGTTGAGCTGGTTGACCTTCTGGGCGTTACCTTTGGTTTTATCGCACTCGGGCGCGCTAGACGGGTCGTCACTCCCAGTCGCCCCGCCGCCCATGGTGATGATGGTGCCGTCGAGCAGCAGCAGGGCGGTGGAGTGGTAGGTGCGGGGGCACTTGGCCTCGGCGGCCCGCTTGAAGGTCTCGGTTCTGGGCGACCAGATCTCGCTTTCGTAGACCGCCGTTGCGTTGCTGAAATTCCACCCATCCTGGTTACCGCCGTTCACAAAGATGCGCCCATCGGGCATCAAGGTGGCGTTCAGGTGGGTGCGCTTGTGGGCCATCGGGGGCACGTCCCGCACTCTAGCGTTCTGGTTGCCGGCGTTCAGCTCGATGACCTGGGCCGTTTCGCCCCCTTGTGGGCCAGAGAACCTTTCCCAGCCACCGCCCAGCACCAGAATCTTGCCCGGCTGGTACATCACCGAGGAGCCGTAATAGCGGTTGTAGGTTTGCAAATAATAGTCGCTCCAAGAGCCCGTACCATTGGTATTGAGGTAGTACCAGTATTTGTAGCTTCCCGAGAGAAAAACCTCGCCGTTGGGGGCCACATGCACCCAGGGATAAAAGTGCTCAATGGCCTTCCCAAATGAGTTGGCCGAGGTCAGGCGGCGCAGGGTGTTGGTAAAAGGGTTCCAGACATCGGCAATGTAGTTTTTGTCGTCGTCGATGCCGTTGCCGTTGTGCTGGTCGGCGTTGCCCCCAATGATCAGCATCTCCTCGTTGGGCAGGGTAATCATGCTGGGGTACCAGCGGCCCTGGGTCATGTCGGGGCCTGCGCTCCAGCTATTGGAGCTGGGGTCGAAGATGTTGGTGTGGGTATGCCCTGCTGCAAAGCCATTTTCTTCCCCGCTGGCGCTGTAGTCGTAGCCCAGGTTGCCCCCGGCCAGGTAGAGCTTGCCGTTGGCCGCCAGCACATAGCCCGCACAGAAGAGGTCGGTGCGGGTGTTGTCGTAGCGGGCCTGGCTCTGGGCGTCGGTGGGGGTGCCGGGGGTCCAGACGAAGACCTGGGTCGAGTTGTGCTTGCTGTAGTCGCGGTAGTTATCGCTCTGGCCCTTGCCTACGGGGTCGAGGCCGTGGAAGGTCATGACCCGGCCATCGGGCAGCAGGGCGGCGTGGGTGGCCACGGTGGGCCAGGGCAGCTTGGGGCCAAAGTAGCCGATGCGGGCTTTTTGGTCGCGTACAAAGGCTTCTGGCGGCACGATCTGCTCGGGCTGGCCGGGGTAGGCCCAGCGCAGCTTGATGGCCCCGCGGGCGTCTTGGTTGTAGTACTCCAGCCTGATGGGGTAGGCCTGCCCCCCAGTTAGGCTTACCTGAGCGGTGCGGCGGGTGAGGCCCTGGTCGAACCAGGCGTTAATCAAAAGCTGGTTGTTGACCCATAGCCGCACCCCATCGTCGGCCAGCACGGTAAAGGTGTAGTTTCCGCTGACCGGGGCGGTGAGGAGGCCCGTCCAGCGGATGCTAAAGGTGTCGGCTCCCATGCCCGGCAGGGGAGGCTGGCCGGAGAAGTTGTGGTTGATATCGCTCTCGATGCGGCGGAAGTACAGGCCGGTCAGATCGGGGTTGTCGAAGTATTCCACGTCAAGGCCGTAGTCGGGGCTGACCAGGGGATCGATGACGACAAAGCCTGGCGCTTCAAGGGTAGTTACCTCAAGGACAACCGGCGGGCTGCTGCCACCGTTGTTGCGAGCGGTGAGGCGGTAGGTGTAGTGGGTGCTATACTCGACGCTGCTGTCGGTGTACTGGGGGTTTGTTACGCTAGCCAGCACAACAAAATCGGCGCTGCCTACCCTGCGCTCGAGCACATACACCGAAGCCCCCGGTACCGCATCCCAGCTAAGCACCACCTTGGGCGTGTCGTAGGGGATGGCCCGGAAGTTGGTGGGGGTTGCCGGGGGCCTGGGGACGGTGTTACAAGCGGCCAGGCTCAGCAAAGCCAACACAAGCGCTAATAACAAACCACTTCTCGGAAGGGCTAGTACCTTATTCACCTATCACCTCGTTCATCATTCCCAAATCGCCTTACCGCCCCTCTCTGCAGCAAGTTGATCGCATCGCTAGGCCTGGGGCACAGTTATGGCCCCCTGCTCCTCCTTCGCTTCATAGGTCTGCTGAATCAGGGACTTCTCCCAGCCCAGGTAGTACTGTTTCACGGCATCCGAGGCAGCCCCCTCGGTGAGGTACTTGACGTTGGAGTACATGGCCGCTTTATAGTCGCGCACCTTGCCGCTCTGCAGCGCCTCTATAACTTGCTGGATGCCCTGCTCCACCGTCCATTGTGGCTCAAAACCCAACATATTGCGAATTTTGGAAAAGTCCACGCGGTAGTTGCGCCGGTCGCCGTCGCGCCCCGAGTCGATCAGTTCGGCATCGGGAACCAGTTTCTTAACCAGCTCACCCACCATGCCTAAGGTCATGTTGCCCTCGTTGCTGCCCACATTAAAGGTCTGGTTATGCACGTGCTCCTTGGGGGCTTCCACTGCCAGCATAACCGCGCGCGCCGCATCATCCACGTGCACGAAAGGCCGCCACTGATCGCCCCCAAACACGGTAATTTTCTTCTCCACCACGGCTTTGGCCGTAAGCAGGTTGACCACCAGGTCGAATCTGGTACGCCCCGAGAGGCCATAGATGGTGCCAAAGCGCAGGATGACCACCGAAAAATCGTCGCTCTGGAGCTGGTGCAGCACCTGTTCGGAAGCAATTTTGCTGCGTGCATAGAGCGAGACCGGGTTGAGGTTGCTGCGTTCGTTGAGAATCTGGTCACTGGCCCCGTATACCGAGCAGGTACTGGCGAAGATAAACCGGCGGACGTGCATCCCTTTGGCAATTTCGGCGATGGTGCGGGTGGCTACCAGGTTGATCTCGATGGTGAGGTTTTCGTCAAGGGCACAGGCCGGGTCGCCCACCAACCCCCCCAGGTGCACCACCGTATCCACCCCCCGCATGGCCTCCACCACCTTGTCCACCTGGCGGAAGTCGGCCTGAATGATCTCGAGGTTGGGATGGTGCAACACCTGGGCGATGGGCTCTTTACCAAACAAGAGCAGATCCAGCAGGCGCACCCGGTAGCCCCGCTCGAGCAGCCTGGGCAGCAGCCCGGAGCCAATATAGCCCGCCCCTCCAATCACCAAAATGGTGCGGTCGTCGGCGGTTAGAGGGGGAATGGGGTTGGCCTTGGCCTTGCGCCGGGCCTCGACGCTATCCCAGTAGTGTACCCAGGCCCTCGAGGCCAGGGTAAGAACCAGGGTGAAGAAGCCGCTGGCGAACAACACCGAGCGCGGGGGGTCGACCAGCGGTAACATGAACACGGCAAAGCCAAAAATGAGATAGGCCAGCATAACCGCCTGGGCCACCACCAGCATCTTGTAGCGGCTCTGATAGGCACGACCCCTGGTATAAAAACCACTCGCAGCAAAAACCAAAAACGTAATGGCCATTAAAATGACCACGTTCTCGCCGTAAATTTTGGCATAGGCCCCCAACAGCGCGGCATCGGCTGCGCCACGGTAGGCCCACAGCAGGTGAATCACCATGGCCACAGCAAAACTAGCGGCCACCATGAGCTGGTCTGCCAAAATTCGCAAGATCACATCGGCGGTCAAACGCAACTCCTTCAAATAAACCATGCCCTGCTTCCCCCCTTAGATTGAAGCTTGTTCCATCACCCGTTCGACGGCATCGGCGGCAGCCTGCATATGGGCCGGGCCAAGGGTGGGGTGCACCAGGAACATCAGCGAGGTTTCGCCCAGCTCCTTGGCTACCGGCAACCGTTCGGCAGGCTGCCAGCCCCGCCGGGCAAAGGCTTTCTCGAGGTAAATCTCGCTGCAACTACCGCTCATGCAGGGGATGCCCATCTCGCTCACGGCCTGCATGATGCGGTCGCGGTTCCAGCCGGGCTTGAGCATCTCGGGGCGCACGTACACGTAGTACTTGTAGTAGGCGTGGTACAGGTGGGCGGGCACCTCGGGCACCCGCAGGGCCGGAATCTGGCGGAAACGCTCGCTCAGGTAGTGGGCGTTTGCCCGGCGCTTTTCCACCCAGCCGTCCAGCTTGCGCAGGATCACCCGGCCAATGGCCGACTGCACCTCGAGCATCCGCCAGTTGGTGCCGAAGTCCTCGTGCAGCCAGCGGAACCCCGGCGGGTGCTGGCGGTTATAAACCGCGTCGTAGCTCTTGCCATGGTCTTTAAAGCTCCAGGCTTTATTCCATAGTTCGTCGTCGTTGAGGGTAAGCATACCCCCCTCACCGCCGGTGGTGAGGATTTTGTCCTGGCAAAAAGACCAGGCCCCGGCATGGCCAATCGAACCCACGCTGCGGCCTTTGTACCTGGCCCCGTGGGCCTGGGCGCAGTCTTCGATAACCCACAGGTTGTGCTTGCGGGCCAGCTCCATAATGGCGTCCATATCCGCCGGCCAGCCGGCCAGGTGTACCACAATGATGGCCTTGGTTCGAGGGGTGATGACCCGCTCGATGCTCTCGGCGGTAATCAGGCCGCTGTCGCGATCAATATCGGCCATGATGGGCCGGGCCCCCCGCATCACCACCGCGCTGGCCGAGGCAATAAAGGTGCGCGGGGTGGTAACGACCTCGTCGCCCTCCCCCACCCCCATAGCGTAGAGGGCCAGCTCGAGCGCCACCGTGCCGTTGTGCAGGGCAATGGCGTGCTTGGTGCCTACATAATCGGCAAACTCGCGCTCGAAGAGGCGGCCCTCCTGGCCTGTCCAGTAGTTCACCTTGCCGGACTGAAGCACCTTTACAGCAGCCTCAATCTCGTCGGGTTCAAAGTATGGCCATGGAGCAAAAGGCATGGTGCTGAACGGTTCTTTTAGCATATAAGTGCTCCTTTAGGGGTGCTGCGCCCGAATATAGCAGAAAGTGTAGCGTAGGCATCGTTATGATGGCGTTATTCGGCAGAATTCCCCTCTACTAACCGCAGCGTATATCGCGTTACGCTGAGAAGGGGTTCATTAATGGCACGCAACTCCCGCGTAACGATGCGTATAACGCCCCCTCCAAAAGGAAAGGGGGCTCGAGGGATATCCCCCAAGCCCCCGCATGGGCCCTGCGCTACTTCTTGCTGCCGGAGGTATCGTACTTCAGCACGAAGATATCCTCCTGGCCAGCGTTGGTATAGCCATCCAGGGCGCCCTTGCTCCAGCCGGTCAGGTAGAGGTCGCTGCCGCGCAGGGTAACGGCCAGGGCAATCTCGTCCTGGGCACTACCCTGCTGGCGGGCCCAGCCCATGGTGCCGCTGGCCAGGAACTGCAGGATGAAGATGTCTTGGCCCCCATTGTGGGTCTGGGAGCCGTCCACCGAGGTGTTGACATCCCCCACAATGTAGACGTTGCCCGAGGCATCGGCGGCGATGCCGTAGGGGTTAATCTTGACGGGGTCAGCTGGGTTGTCAGCTGGGCTAAACTGCTTCTTCCAGCCCTCGCTGCCATCCGCAGCAAACTTGGTCACGAACAGGTCGGTGCCGCCGTTGTAGGGGAAGCCCGTCTCATATGGCCCAGCCACGTAACCCGTCACGTACACGTCCGAGTCCACCACTGCCAGGGCGTTGGCGGAATCGCCAAATGGGGTGCCGAATTGGCGCACCCACTGCTGCGTTCCGCTGCTGTTGTACTTGACCACAAAGGCGTCGGTATCGCGCAGCGCCGTCTGGCCCGGCAGTGCTCCACTGGCAAAGCCAGCGGCATAGACATTTCCCGCCGAATCCACACCGATGGCTGTAATTCGGTCGTTGCCGAGGGAACCAAATTGGACGGGCCAATCGGGTTCAGAGGTGGGGGTAAGGTCAAGGTTGTACTTGTACAAGGCAGCGTCATCCAGGCCCGCATTGGTTACACCAGTTTTTACAACTCCGGCAGTATAGCCGCCCAGGTAGAGGCTGGTCCCCTCTACCACCACCGCGTTCAGGCCGTTTTCAGCAGGGCTGGTCTCATCGAGCTTTATGGAGGCAATTCTGTTGCCATCCGGATCGAGCTTCAGCACAAAGCCCTTGAAGGCCCCGCTGGCCGCAACATACGCATTGCCCACCACGTAGATGTTGCCAGCCGCATCGGTGGCCACCCCTTTGGCCTGCGACTCCACGTTGGGCGAGGTGTTGGGGTCGCCCACGGTGAACTGCTTGACCCACAGCCGGGTGCCGTTGGGGGCATACTTGGCCACCACCACGTCCGGGAAGGCCAGGGCCAGCGGACCAACCCTATTGCCCAGCTCGTCTTTAGACAGGCCTGCCACAATCACGTTGCCGCTGGCGTCGGTGGTGATGGCGTTGCCTTTGTCCATCTCGGCAGAGGCCAGCCACTTGGTGTAGGGTCTGCACTCCACCACCAGGTTGGTCACGTTGGCCCCGCTCACGGTTACGCTGCTGGGGGAGACGGTGCAGTTCTGGTCCGGGTCGGTGGGCTGGGTCTGCACGCTAACGGTGTAGGTGCCGTCCTGCACGGGGGTGTCGAAGGTAAAGCTGCCGTTGGCGCTGATGGCCTTGATCTGGGTGCCCAGGGCCAGCACCAGGCCGCTGCCGTTCAGGTAGCGCACCTCAACGCCCACGGTAAAGGTGGGGATGGGTGTCACGTTCAGGGTGGCAGTGCCGCTCTTGCCCCCCGCGCTGGCGGTGATGGTGGCCGTACCCTCCGCCACCGCAGTGGCCAGGCCGTTGTTGTTCACCGTGGCCACGCTGGGGTCGTTCGAGCTCCAGGTAAAGGTCACGTCGGGGATGGTGTTGCCGCTGGCGTCCTTGGCCACCGCGGTAAACTGCTGGGTCTGGCCCACCCGCTTGCTGGCCGTGTCAGGGGTCACCTCGATGGAGTTAATGGTGGGCGCCCCTCCTCCTCCGCACGCAGCAAGGAACAGGGCAGTTAAAAGTAGTAGTAACCAGCGATGGGTCATGGAGTACCTCCTTGAGTTCGGATCTCGGTGATCCTAGAGTTCGAGTGTAGCGCCAAGGCAGGGTTTTACAAGCGTCAAACAAACCGAAGAAACGCGCATTACACCAGGCCTTAACGCAGGCCCGTACCGGTGAGCCCAGTGCTAGTAATACCGCACCCGCCTGGTAGCAACGAGGTATGCCCTTCAGAACTGTGCTGGCCCCTCGGCCCTGGCGATGCGGGCCTCAGGTGCAGACACCCCCAGTCCCGCCAAAGCGTAACGCTGCATTAACGTACGGAATCACACCAAACGGGGTTTTAGCCTGATCCGGATGCCTCAAAAACAGCGTACCCAACAAGGGCACACCCCCACCCCAGCAAGCGTTTGGCTTTATTCCAAACAGCTCGACCGGCGCACACCCCCCCATCCGATACGGTCAAAAAGCACAGGCATGCCGCCTGAAGTGTGCCTCGGCGGGCAGTTTAGCGCGCGGGCAGGCTGCGGTAGAGCAGCTCTTCGCCAATACGCTGGATATTGTCCCGCAGGTTAACAGGCACGTTGGCCGCCCAGTGCCGTGGGTGCATCAAAATTTCCACAACAGAAAGCCGGTTTTCCAGCGCCTCTAAGGGGTCGCCGTCCAGCCAGAGGCTGGGGTACGCGCCATCGGAGTAGCGCCGGGCGTAATGACGGTGCAGGGCCTGGTCGTAGGCCTCGAGCTCGATACCCAGGGCCTCGCGCAAGGACGGGTCTTGCAGCAGCTCGAGGTTGGTTATCCCCAGCCGGCGGTTGAGCCAATCGCCGTGCGAGGCCACGGTGTGCAGTGGCAGGCCGGTAAGGGCCTTCACCCTGCGGTAGTTTTCTGCAAACAAAGCCCGGATGGCCGGCATCCGGGCCTCGACCTCGGCACGGCTCTTGAGGCGGTGAAGCTTAGCATAGGTGGCGATTTCTTCGTAGTGATAGCTGGCCTCGCTGCCAGCGGCGTGAATCTCCTGCATCAGGCCCACATCGAGCGTGGACAGCCTGAAGTAAAACGAGCCCCTGACCTTCATCTCGCGCATCACCTGCCACAAAGCCCGTGTGGTGCGTAAATCGGTGTCGATGTCCAGGCGCAAAACCAGGTACAGACCCTGCCCTAAACCCCCCGCCTTGATCTTTTCCCAGATCGAGGCGATGGAGTGCACCTCGTAGCCCTGGGCCAGGGCCCGCTCGAGCAGCCCGCGCAGTTCGGCCGTTCGGTTGGGCAACAAGAAGTCGGAGTATAACCTGTACCATCCCTGCCGCAAAAGGGCCTTGAATCGGTAAGCAGGTTGTGTCTGATGAGGCTTTTCCATAAAAGAGCTAAACAACATCCCTGGCTGAGGTGACTGGCTGGCCTTCGATGAGGCGCTGGTAGTAGCTTAACAGGGTTCTGGCGTTCTGGCTGGCGTCGTAATGCTGGTAGACGTGCGCCTGCAACCTTTCGGCACGTTCCTGGGCCTGTGTGGGGTTACTGCGAAGCTGGGCCAGGGCTTGCAGGATGGCCTCAGGGCTGATTTCCTCGAGGGGAAAGCCGGTCTCCTGGCTGATGAGTTCAGGTATGCCCCCCTGGGTGCTGGCGATAACCGGCAGACCCGCTGCCCCGGCCTCGACCACCACCGTGGGCAGCCCTTCGCGGTAGGAAGGCAGTATCAGCGCATCGGCAGCGGCCATGTGCGCCCGAACCACCGGGTTGGGTTGCTGACCCAAGCAGCGAATAGCAGTACGCGAGGTGCTCACCAGTTGCTCGCGCATGGGCCCCTCACCGATAAACACCGCCAGCAGCGTTTCATCGTCGAGCTGGTGCAGGGCCTGGGCCAGTTCCCCCACGCCCTTGTACTTCCAGAGGGTTCCCACAAACAACAGCACGAACTTGTCAGGGGGCAGACCCAGCTCGGCCCGCAAAGCCTGCTTGTCGGGCCTGAGGTGGCGTGGGGGCAGCCTTAGCCCCACCCGGTGGGTAATCACCGGGCGGCTGGTGAGGGGTTGGGCTTTCTGACGAATGGCCTCGCTCACCGCCAGGATCAGGTCGGCCTGGGCCAGGGCCCGCTTGAAGTAGCGCATGTAACGGGGGCTCTGGTAAGGGTAGGTGTTGGCATCATCGCCGTGCAGCGTAATCACCAGGGGCTTTTTCCAGCGACGCTGCAGCCAAAGCCCTAAAGTGCCCTCCGGGTGGGCAAAGTGGGCGTGAATTAGGTCGTAGTTGCGCCCCTGGTAGGGCCGCAGCCCGAGGGCTTTGAGGTGGTGCGGCCAGCCCCAAAGGTTCTCGCCCGGAAAGGCTAGGTAGCGCAGGCGGGCTACCTTTAGGCCTTCCACCTGGTAATGGGTGGGAATCTGGGCATAGGCTTGCCAGGCTGGTTTGAGCCGGGCCATTCCGGGCAGCACCATAGGGATGGGGGCATACACATCGACCTGTGCCCCCAGGCGCTGCAGCTCGAGGGCCTGGGTCTGCACAAAAATGCACGCCGATGGGTTGACTTCGGAAGGGAAGTCAGGGCTTAGGAGCAGCAGGCGCATAAATGTTACCTCGAACCATCATGGCCAGACCGTGCAAAAGCGCGATGGTCAGCCACAGGTATTTGCGTTCTAGAATGCCCAGAAACGCCCCTTGGATTAAGTAGGCCAGCAAGCAGGCCTTGAGAATCAGAATCAGGTCGGGGTGCACCGATTGCCGCAAGCTCACCTGAAGCAAGACCCACATCCAGGCCAGAAAAATGCCCAACCCTATCAGACCCACCTCGCTAACGAGCTCGAGGTAGATGTTGTGCGCCCCCCGACCATCCGTGATGTAGTAGGTATCGATGGACTCGAGGTCGGATTCAGCAGCGACACCCTGGCCAAACAAAACCGTAAAGGTTCCCAGGCCATGCCCAAAGATGAGGTTTTGTTGCGCGATCTGCCAACCCACCGTCCAGATGGCCGTCCGACCGGCCCCCCCGTCCTCGGCGGCAGAGGTAATGCGGGAGGTCAGAAACTGGTTGACCGCTGGCAACTGAAACAGCGCCAGGCCCACCAGCCCAGATGCCAGGCCCAGCGTAAGAAACCGCTGCCAGCCCAGACGCGGCAGAATCACCAAGGCCAGCGTAACCACAATGGCTACCCAGGCGCTGCGGGTGCCGGAAAGCACCACCGCCAGGGTACAGACTGCAAAGCAGAATATGCTATACCAGCGCATCCAGGGGCTTTTTGTGGTCAGCCACAAGCCCACCGCCACCAAAGAACCCAGCAAGACCACCGCCGCAAAATCGGCCGCGTCGGCTGCCCCGGCAAAGGTGGTACGGCTCAAAGGATTTTGCAGGTAGTTGGCGATACCCTGAACTGCAGCGATACCAGCCCCCAGCGAGTAGGAAAACAAAACGGGTTGGATGGTTCTGGGCCGCGCCATGATGAAAAAGGCTATAGCCAGGGCTCCCACCAGTTGCTGCGCCCAGGCCTGGATCTTGTCCCAGGTTGCCGACGGTTCTACCGACCAAAAGTAGCTCAGAAAAAGCCAGAGCATTAGGGCCACGGCCAGCACAGAAATCCGCAGCCGCGGAATCATCCGCCAGGTAAGCACCAGGGCTGGAAACCAGGCGATTTTCGGGCGTCGTATTTGGAAAACCAGAGAAAGCAAAAACAGGCCCATAAGCGCCTTGGATAGGGTAAACACCCCTTCCACAGCAAATACCCCCTCGAGCGGCAGGCTAAAGGTATACAGGTACAGCAAAATTTGTGGGAAAGCCAGCCAGGACCACAGGGGAAACAGCAAAGCCGCCGTCAGCGGCGCAACCAACCTCATCGCAAACCTTCCTTCCCGAGCTCTTTGGCAGTTAAAAACAGAACAACTGCGCCCAGAAAAACCGCCAGACCCAGCAAAGCCCAGCCTGCCATCCAGTGCTCAAGCCCCCACAGCAGCAACAAAACAGGCAGGTTGAGCCAGATAAACCGGCGTAAGCCGAACCAAAAATCAGCCCAGCGCACCCCCGCCGCCCGGAAGAACAGCACCAGCGACATCCCAGCCACCAGGGCGCTGCTGGCGGCGAACAAAAAAACCGCCCAGTAGATCTGCTGGGTGGTTATGCCCCAGTAAATAGCCCCCATGCGCAAGGCCAGCTCTAAAATGGTGAAAACCAGCAAGGCCCGCTGCCACTCCCGCACGGTAAGCAAGGTAGACAGGGGTTGCGCCACCATAGAAAGCAGTAAGTAAGGCGCCAGCAGCCGGGCGTAAACCCCCGCTTCCTGCCACTCGGAGCCAAAAATTAGGGGAAAAGCCTGGGGTGCTATCACAAACAAAGCCCCAAATACAGGCAACCCCACCGCCAACAGCATGGTAGCGGTCTGGGTGGTGAGCCGGGCCAGCTCGGGGGTCTCGCGGGCTGCCGCGGCCCTGGAAAAAAAGACCTGCCCAATGGACTGGGCCACCAGGGTGACGGGAATGGTGGTAATACGGTAGCTGAGGCCAAACTGTCCCATTGCCGCAGTGCCAAAAAAGGCCGTCAGCACAATAAACGGCAGGTGGAAGCTGGCCGCGGTCAGCAAGGCGGCGCTGCTACCAAACACAAGAAAGCTCCGGTAGCGACGGGCCGTCTGACGCAAGGAAAGCCAGCTCACACCCTCGAGGCTGCGGGGCAGCAAGCGCAACAAGGCCTGCACACCCCCCAGGCGCCCCAGCACATCACCCAACAGTAACCCAGTCGGCCCCTTAACCAGTAGCCCCAGGCCCACCTGGGCCAGAGCCTGCCAGAGCCCTTGCTGAAACTTGGTTTGGGCCAGCACACCAAAGCGCTGCAAGCGCAAGGCCCACATGCTGCCCGACTGCATAAGGGCGATGCAAGCCAGCCCCACACCCACCAGAACCGCAAACCAACCGGGGATTGGAACACCCAGCCAAACTGAAAAATTATCCCGAAGGAACCAAAAGGCTGCACCTATTAGCAGGCTCAGGCCCAGGCCCACGCCCACTGCAATCAGCAATAGCCTGCGGGCCTCCGGTTCCTCCTTTGGTAGCTGAATGGCCTGCTCGTAGCGAAGGTTGATTACCACCGCCGCCAGGGAAAGGATTGAGCCATACAAAGCCCACCAGCCAAAGTCTTCTGGCTTATAGATGCGTGTCAGAAGGGGCTGTACCAGAATGACCAAACCCTGACCCAATACCGTACTGCTGGCCAGCAAGGCCGCGCTACGCATAAAGGACGTCTGGGTAAAAAAACCTTTGATTCGGGTCATACAGGGCGGTGTGGGGTTGCGGCTGCGGGTATACCTGCTATAGTCCAACCCCTATGGTACACAGCCTGACCCAGCCCGTCGGTTATTTTGCGTAACCTCGAGCGTTAAACGCTTGCGGAATTGGGTTATCTTAGGAGCAGCGGGTTATTTCCCCTAGCGTTCCTGGGCCAATGCGGTTAGGCTGAGTCCACCAGCGGGCCAGCCGGGTTGGGTTTCCTGGTGTGTTGTTAACCTCTAGTCAAAACCCGAGGAAACATGATGAGAAGTATGTCCAGCATGACCGATTTCGACCGTTTGCTCTTGGGCTTTAGCCGTTATATGTGGGCATTGTTGGGGCTTGCGGTGGTGGCTGCGGTCGCAGCTTACCTTCTGAGCACTTTTCAACCGCGTGTTTACGAAGCTTCCGCCCGGCTGCTTTCGGCCCAGCCGGTTGAGCTAGGTTCCACCATCAGCTCCCCCCAGTTCCGACCCCTGGCTGCTGCGGCCTACCGCGAAGCCGCCTACGGCACCCTGGTGCTCGAGCAGATGAACCGGCGCTTTCCTAGCATATTACCAAAAGAAGCCGCAAAGGTTCGGGAAAAATTGCGAATCCGCTCAATCGAAACGGTGGGCTCGAGTTCGACGGTTTTTGTGCTGAGCGCCCGCGATACTGACCCCCGCCGGGCTGCAGCCCTGGCCAACACCTGGGCCGAAGCCCTGCGCAACTGGGAGGAAGCCCTGATCCGAGACAACTTCAAGCGCGCCAGCATTTCGCTGGAAAACCGGATTCGCTGGGTGGATATCCAGCTTGCTCAGGCCTCCAACCGCACCGACCAGGCCGTACTACGGGAACTACGGGCTGGCCTCGAGCGCGAACTGGGCATTGTGCGTTCTCTGGAAAACAGCGCCACCGGCCAGCTTTCGCTGCTGGCACAGGCCGAAGTACCCACCGAGGCCATCTGGCCCCGCCCCTTGCTCACGGCAGGAATTGCCGCCATCTCCATACTCCTGCTCGGGTTTATTCTGCTGGCCGTACGGGATCGGCTATCTGGCTCTATTGGGTAAACTACTGGGTAAAGCGCGTGGGGGAGCCCAAGCATAGCTGGCCAGGTTGGGTGTTCCCGCCAAGGCCTCGTGTGTAGCGCGGTAGTCCGGCCCCAGCAAATATCGCCAGATACCGGCAGCCAGGTTCGGGTTGCACAAGCGCAGAATCGGCTATATTTGGTGTACCAATGTATTTGCTCCAGGAATCGCTTTGGTGTTTATGAGAAAACGAACTTTTACCCTCTGGTTACCCGCAAGGCAGATCGGCGTCAAATGGGCGGTGGCGTTTTTGGTCATTTTGCTGGCAGCCTGCATTACCGGCTCTCAATACACCCCCCTGAACCCCAGACCGGATACCTCGTATGGTTTGTTCAGCCTGCCCAGCGGCCCTACCTACTACGTAAGCCCCAGCGGCAGCAACGCCAACGACGGCTCACGCGAGCGCCCCTGGGCCACCCTCTCCTTTGCCGTCCAGAAACTAAAGCCCGGCAACGTTCTGCGGGTGCTCCCGGGCAACTACAACGAGTCCGTGCAGGTTACTGTCTCCGGTACTGTCTCTCAACGCATCACCATCGCCTCCGAAACCCGCTGGGGCGCCAAACTCAACGCCCAGGGCAATCTCTTTGGTATTGATGTCCGCGGCAGCTATGTGGATATTGTGGGTTTTGAAGTGACCAACGCCACTAACAGCGGCATCATCAGCTGGGCTCCCTACAACCGCTTTCTCTTTAACCACGTCTACGGCATCCGGCCCCAGTGCGACACCAACGGCGGGGCAGGGATCAATGCCAGCCAGCCCAACGCCAACAACACCACTATTGTGAGCAACCTGGTGCACGACATCGGCGATCTCTCGGCGGGCTCATGCACCCGTATCCACGGCATTTACCAAGGGAGCCCTAAGGGCATCATTCAGAACAACATTATCTACCGGGCTCGAGGCTTCGGGATTACCACCTGGCAGGCCGCCAGTGCTGTGGTTATGACCCATAACCTTTCCTTCTCCAACCTCTACGGCGGCATCTCGGTGGGCTCGGGCGAAAACACGCTCGGCTACAAAGCCGAAAACTTCCTGGTAGCCAACAACATCGTGGTGGGCAACCCCCGCGGCATCAGCGAGGAGAACAACACCGGGGTTAATCGATTTGTTAACAACCTGGTCTGGAACAACGCCACCAACTGGGTCTTGCTCACCAGCAGCCAGCAAAGCAGCCTGAACGAAGACCCGCGCTTCATAAACTTTAAGGCCGACGGCAGCGGCGACTACCGCCTGAGCAACGACAGCCCGGCCATCGACAAAGGTATTCGTGAAGCAGCCCCCAGCTTCGATTTTCTGGGCCATCCACGCATTATGGGCACAGCCCCCGACTTAGGCCCCTTAGAAATCCGCTAGGCGCCCGCGTTACCTATAAGGTTCTCACGAAGCGTTGAGTTCACAGGTTCTGGGGCAGAGCTGTAACGCCCATTGGGTCAAACAACCTGTCCGAGCAGCTAAAACTGACTACACTACATGGAGTGAGCGAGCCGAGTGTCCTACTAGAAGAGTTGGCAAGAACTCACAGTGGGCAAAGCACTCGCCGGTTGCGTCCAGTGCTTGCAGGAAAGCCGTCGAGCCAGACTGGAAACCAATACCCGCATGGGAGGTAGTGTGCGCTTTTTGTTTTTAACCCAGTATTTTCCTCCAGAGATTGGCGCAGCGCAGGTGCGGCTGGCCTCGGTCATTCGCGAGCTGGTGCGGTTGGGACACCAGGTAGAGGTGATCACGGCTTTACCCAACTACCCTACCGGGCAGATCTTTGAGGGTTACCGGGGCAAGCTCTGGCTCGAGGAAGACTGGGAAGGCGTACGGGTGGTACGCACCTGGCTCTATCCCGCCATGGGCACTGGCCCCAAGCGGCTGCTCAACTACTTCAGCTTTATGGTGAGCGCACTGGGTGGGCTGCTGAGGGTTCAGAAACCCGACTACATCTTTGTGGAGTCGCCTCCCCTGTTTCTTAGCCTAACGGCCCACCTGGCCTCGCGCCGCTTTGGGGTGCCTTTTATATTCAACGTGGCCGACCTCTGGCCGGACTCGGTGCGCCAACTGGGCCTCATGAAGGAAGGGCTGCTGCTGCGCCTGGCTGAAGGTCTGGAAGGCTGGAGCTACCGGCAGGCCCACTTTGTTACCGCGGTTACCGAAGGCATCCGGAAGGTTTTGCTGGAGGAAAAGAAGGTTCCCGCTCATAAGGTGCTTTACCTGCCCAACGGGGTCGATACTGAGCTGTTCAAACCCACAGCGCCCGACCTGGCACTTGCGCGTGAGCTGGGGCTAGAGGGCAAGAAGGTCGTTCTGTATGCTGGCAACCACGGCTATGCCCACGGGCTCGAGGTTGCGCTCCAGGCCGCCCAGCTTTTGTCGGATCCGCAGGTGGTGCTGGTGCTCATCGGCGATGGCTCAGAAAAACCCCGCCTGAAGCAGATGGCGCAGGAAATGGGGCTTACCAATGTGCGTTTCTTAGAGCCAAAACCCCCCGAGTACATCACCAGGCTCTACTCGCTGGCGGTAGCCGGCCTTTCGACCCTGCGCGACTCACCGTTATTCGAGATGACCCGCCCGGTCAAGATATTTGCCGGAATGAGCTGTGCTAGGCCCATCCTGTACACCGGCAGCGGCGAAGGTGCTCGCTTAATTGAGTCGGCCCAGGCCGGGCTGGTGAGCCCCCCCGAGGACGCCCAGGCCCTGGCCCGCAACATCATGAGGCTGATAGAGAACCCCGCCCTGGCCGAGAAGCTGGGCCAGAACGGACGGCGCTATGTGGAAGCCCACTTAAGCTGGTCGAGCCTGATACAAAACTGGCTCACCCAGCTTCAATCTGGACAGCCCAAAGGTGAAAAAGTTCCGGTATAAGGAGAACATATGCAGACTGTTGTAGACCCAAAAACCCTTTTGTTAAAGCGCATTGAAGATAAAACCGCCGTGGTCGGCGTGGTAGGCATGGGCTACGTGGGCCTGCCTTTTGCTGTCGAGAAGGCCAAGGTGGGCTACCGCGTGGTGGGCATTGACCGCAGCGCCAAACGGGTAGAAATGATTAATCAGGGCCACAACTATATCGGCGACGTAAAAGACGAGGATTTGCGCGAGCTAGTGGCCCAGGGCTTGATTCGCGCCACCACCAGCTTCGAGGTAGTGCCTGAGCTCGATGTGGTGGTGATTGCCGTGCCCACTCCCCTCACCAAGAACCTGGTGCCCGATTTGCAGTACGTGGAGGGCGTAACCCGCGAAATTGCCAGGTATCTGCGGCCCGGCCAGCTTGTCAGCCTCGAGTCCACCACCTACCCCGGTACCACCGAGGAAGTGATGCTGCCCATCCTGGAGCAAAGCGGGCTCAAGCTGAACCAGGACTTCTTCCTGGCCCATAGCCCCGAGCGGGTAGACCCGGGCAACGCCCGCTACACCACCAAAAACACCAACAAGGTGGTGGGCGGGGTGGGGCCGGAGAGCCTCGAGGTAGCGGTGGCCTTTTACAGCAAAACCATTGACCACGTGGTACCGGTGAGCAGCGCCAAAGCAGCCGAGATGGTCAAGGTCTTCGAAAATACCTTCCGGGCCGTAAACATCGCTCTGGTCAACGAGTTAACCCTTTTGTGTGACCGCATGGACTTGAATGTCTGGGAGGTGCTGGACGCAGCTTTTACCAAGCCCTTTGGCATCATGCCCTTCTACCCTGGCCCCGGCGTGGGCGGCCACTGCATCCCGCTGGATCCGCACTACCTCGAGTGGAAGGCCAAGGAGTACAACTTCAACACTCACTTCATCAACCTGGCCGGCGAAATTAACCGTAAAATGCCAGAGTTTACGGTAGACAAGGCGGCTCGAGTGCTGAGCCAGCACGGCAAGCCCTTGCAGGGCGCCAAGGTGGTGCTGCTGGGTATGGCCTACAAGGCCAACCTGGACGACTACCGCGAAAGTCCGGCCATCGAGGTCTTCAAGCTCCTGCAAAAGCGGGGCGCCGAGGTGGTCTTCCACGATAGCTGGACACCGCACGTCGAAGAACATGGCCTGGTCGCTGATAGCGTTGAGCTTACCGACGAGCTGCTGCAAAACGCCGACCTGGTTATCATTACCACCAACCACAAAAACGTGGACTATGCCCGCGTGGTGGCGCTATCCAAGGTGGTGCTCGATACCCGCTACGCCACCCGTGGCCTCAAAGCCGACAATGTGGTGCTCTTGTAAGGGGGAATTATGAAGAATTTTGCATTGATTGGCGCGGCGGGCTACATCGCACCCCGCCACCTCAAGGCCATCAAGGACACCGGTAACAACCTCGTCGCCGCGCTCGACCCGTTTGACTCGGTGGGCATCCTGGACGCGTACTTCCCCGAGGCCGAGTTTTTTACCCAGCCCGAGCTTTTTGAGGACTACCTCTACAGCCTGCGCGGCACCCCTCAGCAGGTCGATTATGTGAGCATCGCCAGCCCCAACTACCTGCACAATGCCCATATCCGCATGGCTTTGCGGGCAGGTGCCGACGCCATCTGCGAGAAGCCCCTGGTGCTCAAACCCGAAGAAATTCTACAGCTCAAAGACCTCGAGGCCGAGACCGGGCGGCGGGTTTGGACCATTTTGCAGCTTCGCACCCACGAGGCTTTGCTTAGCCTGCAGTCTCGTCTGCAGGCTAAGCCCCAGTGCAAATACCAGCTCGACCTGACCTACATCACCAGCCGCGGCACCTGGTACCTGCGGAGCTGGAAGGGCCGCACCGAGCAGTCGGGGGGCCTGGCCACCAACATCGGGGTGCACTTCTTCGATATGCTCACCTGGCTTTTTGGCAGGGTACAGCAGATAGAGGTGCACCGCCGGGACGACACCGTGGCCTCAGGCTACCTCGAGCTAGAACAAGCCCAGGTGCGCTGGTTCCTTTCAATAGACGTGGGCTACGTACCTGCCGCCCTCAGGGCCCAGGGCAAGCGCACCTACCGCTCAATGCGCTTAGACGGTGAAGAAATTGAGTTCTCCGATGGCTTTACCGAGCTGCACACCCGCGTCTACGAGCGCACCCTGGCTGGTAAGGGCTTTGGCCTGGACGATACCTACCAGGCCATTGCGACTGTGGCGCAAATCCGCACACTGCCCCTGTCGAGCCAAGCCTCCACCATGCACCCATTCCTCCAGACGGTCAAGCAATAGTATGGACTACTTCAAGCACGAGACCGCTATTGTAGATGAAGGCGCCCAGATTGGCCGGGGCACTAAAATCTGGCACTTTAGCCATATTAGTGCTAAGGCCATTATCGGGGAGAATTGCAGCCTGGGACAAAACGTATACGTTGCCAACAACGTGGTGATTGGCAACGGGGTCAAGATTCAAAACAACGTCTCGGTGTACGAGGGGGTAATCCTGGAAGACTACGTGTTCTGCGGCCCTAGCATGGTGTTTACCAACGTCCTGACCCCCCGCAGCGAGTTCCCCCGCAACACCGCAGCCGACTACGGCCGCATCCTGGTCAAGCGAGGAGCCAGCATTGGCGCCAACGCCACCATCGTTACCGGCGTTACCCTGCACGAGGGGGCTTTTGTCGCTGCGGGCGCTGTGGTCACCAAAGACGTACCGGCCTATGCCATCGTGGCTGGCGTTCCTGCCCGGGTGATCGGCTGGATGAGCGCCTACGGTGACCGCCTGGACTTTAGCCAAAGCGACACCGTAACCGACTCACAGGGGCACGTTTATCAGAAAGTGGGCCCCCTCGAAGTACGGAGGATCAAGTGAAGACCCTGACCCAGATTCCCATCCTTGACCTGAGCGCAGAGGTAAACGAGCTGTGGGACGAGCTCAACGCGGCCATACAGCGGGTTCTGCGCTCTACCCAGTTCATCATGGGGCCGGAGGTGGGGGAGCTCGAGCGCCAGCTTGCCCAGTACCTGGGGGTAAAGCACACAGTAGCCCTGAACTCCGGCACCGATGCCCTGATTATCGGCCTGCGGGCGCTGGGGGTTGGGCCTGGAGACGAGGTGATTACCAGTCCTTTTACCTTTTTTGCCACCGCCGAGGCCATTAGCCTGCTGGGTGCCAACCCGGTATTTGTGGACATCGACCCCCAGAGCTTCAACCTGAACCCCGAGTTGCTCGAGGCGGCCATCACCCCCCAAACCAAGGCCATTATTCCGGTGCACTTGTACGGAAACCCAGCCGCCATGGGCAAGATACTGGAAATCGCTGGTCGGCATGGTCTGAAGGTGCTGGAAGACTGCGCCCAGTCGTTTGGCGCCCGCTACGAGGGCTGTGCGGGATGCGACTGCAACCCAGGCCCGCTGCTGCACCGCTTTACCGGAACCCTGGGCGACGTGGGGGCTTTTTCCTTCTTTCCCTCCAAAAACCTGGGGGCCTACGGCGACGGGGGCCTTCTGGTCACCTCCGACGACACGGTGGCCGAGCAGGCCCGGATGCTGCGGGCCCACGGTTCGCGCAAGAAATACCACAACGAAGCGGTGGGGTATAACTCGAGGCTGGACACCCTGCAAGCCGCCATTTTGCTGGTCAAGCTGCCCCATCTAAAGCGCTACAACCAAGCCCGCCGAACCATCGCCCAGCGCTACAACGACGGCCTGGCTGGCCTCGAGGGCCTCGTCACCCCAACCCTGAGCCCCGGGCATATCTTCCACCAATACACCGTGCGGGTACTGGGCAACAAGCGTGATGCGGTGCAGGCCCGGCTGGCCGAACTTGGGGTGGGCACCATGGTCTACTACCCGGTGCCGCTGCACAAGCTGCCCATCTACCAGCCGCTGGGGCTAAACCTGCCCGAAAGCGAGCGGGCAGCAAGAGAGGTGCTCTCGTTGCCCATCTGGCCGCAAATGCAGCAGGAAACCCAGATGGCGGTTATCGAGGCGGTAAGAACCGCGTTGCAGGGTTAGGTGTATAGACCGAAACGGGCTGGAGGGAGGAAGCGCTTTTGTGTGGTATTGCTGGTATCGCTTTACGTAAGCCGGGGGCCCTGAACTGGGCTGGCCGGGCGCTACAGGGTCTGCACCACCGTGGCCCGGACGATCAGGGCTGGCTGGCCTGGAGCCCCGCCGCTGCGGCCAGCCGGGGCAAGACCTGGGACGGGGCCCAGGGATCGGTGCTGCTGGTACACCGGCGGCTTTCCATCCTCGACCTGTCCGAACTGGGCTGGCAGCCCATGTCGAGCCCGGATGAGCGCTACCACCTGGTGTATAACGGCGAGATTTACAACTACCTCGAGCTGCGCCAAGAACTACAGGCCCTGGGTTATTGCTTCCGCTCCCACTCCGATACCGAGGTGCTGCTGGCAGCCTGGGCCCACTGGGGCCCGGCATCCTTAAAGCGTCTGGTGGGCATGTTCGCTTTTGCCGTGCTGGACACCCGGGAGCAGAGCCTTCATCTGGTGCGGGATTTTTTTGGGATCAAGCCGCTGTATTACTCGGCTTTTGCCGAAGGCGTGGGCTTTGCTTCCGAAATTCCGGTGCTGCTGGAGCTGCCGGGGGTTCGCCGCCAGGCCAACCCCGAGCGCCTTTACCGCTATTTGCGCTTTGGCCTGACCGATGATGGTGCACAAACGCTCTTTTCGGACATCCAGCAGCTTCCCGCCGCGCACTACCTGCGGCTCGATCTGAACAACCTGCGGCTTACGGAACCCCAGCGCTACTGGCAGCCCACCCTACAAAGCCCCCTCGAGCTCTCCTTTGAGGAGGCTGCCGAAGCTGTGCGGGAAGAGTTTTTGGAGAACGTGCGGCTGCATCTGCGCTCGGACGTGCCGGTCGGTGCAGCCCTTTCGGGGGGCATCGACTCCTCGGCCATCGTCATGGCCATGCGCCAGCTCGAGCCCAACCTCGAGCTGCACACCTTTACCTACGTGGCCGATAACGGCGTCTCGGAGGAGCACTGGGCCGACTTGGTGGGGCAGGCTGCCGGGGTTCAGGCCCACAAGGTTAAGCCCAGCGCCCCCGAGCTGGTAGCCGACCTGGACCACCTGGTGCAGGTGCAGGGTGAACCGTTTGGCTCCACCAGCATTTATGCCCAGTACCGGGTTTTTCGGCTGGCCCAGGAAGCCGGCATTAAGGTGATGCTGGACGGTCAGGGGGCCGATGAGGTGCTGGCGGGCTATGCGGTGTACGGCGGCGCCCGCCTGGCCTCCCTGGTGCGGCAAGGAAAGTGGCTCGAGGCCCTGGCCTTCCTGCGCGCAAGCCAGCTCGAGCCCGCCCTGAAGGACACCTGGAAAAGCGCAATTGGCTTTTTGATCCCGCCCGGCCTCGAGCCCCTGGCCCGTCGGCTGGCAGGACAGGAACTCACCCCGCCCTGGCTCAACTCCGCCTGGTTTACCGAACGCAACGTACAGCTCGTCTCACCCCGTGCCGCCCACAGACGGGATGTGCTGCGCCACGAGCTGCTGCAGTCCCTTACCGAGACCAGCCTGCCCAAGCTCCTGCGCTACGAAGACCGCAACTCCATGGCCCACTCCATCGAGAGCCGGGTGCCCTTCCTCACACCCAGGCTGGTGGAGCTGCTGCTCAACCTACCTGAGGCCTATGTCCTTTCGCCCCAGGGGCAGACCAAGGCCGTCTTCCGCCGGGCCATGCAGGGCCTGGTACCGCAGGCCATCCTGGAGCGCAAAGACAAGGTGGGGTTTGCCACCCCCGAGCAGCGCTGGTTGCAGCAGCTCGCCCCCTGGGTCAAACAACTGCTGGACTCAGAAACCCTGAGCTGTATTGACCCCTTCCGTCAGGCCGCCGTAAAAGCGGAATTTGCCGCCATCCTGGCCGGGCACAAGCCGTTTGACTTCCGGGTCTGGCGCTGGATTAATCTGGTTGCCTGGGCCCGCACCTTTGACGTGCGCTTCGACTAAACGCCCCGAACATCCCCTGTCCCTTAGCAAGGTCATAACATGTCCCAACCACTGCCCAAGATCGTTCACCTCACCTCGGCACACCCCCCCTTTGACGTTCGTATTTTTCACCGGGCGTGTGTAAGCCTGGCCCAGGCCGGCTACCCAGTGGTTCTGGTGGTTCCCCACGAGCAGGATGAGGTGCGCGATGGCGTGCAGGTGCGGGCGGTAACCAAGACCAGGGGTCGCCTAGGCCGCATGCTGGGCACGGTCTGGGCGGTCTACAAACAGGCCCTGGCCGAGCAGGGGGACATCTACCACTTTCACGACCCCGAGCTGATTCCCATCGGGTTATTGCTGCGCCTGCAGGGCAAAAAAGTGGTCTACGATGTGCACGAAGACGTACCCACCGACATCCTCAGCAAAAACTGGATTCCCAAACCCTTACGCAGTCTGGTGGCTGGAGCCATACGGCTACTGGAACACCTGGCTGGCAAGCTCCTGAGCGGAGTTGTGGCGGTTACAAAGCCCATTGCCGAACGCTTCCCAGCCCACAAAACCATCCTGCTGCAAAACTTTCCACATCCGCAGGAGATTGCGCTTCTAGACCAGCCCTACCAGACACGGCCCGCCCGGGTGCTGTATGCCGGTAGCATCACCGCCGTGCGGGGCTTGTTCGAGATGCTTCAGGCCATGCAGCACCTGCAGGATTCCCAGGTTCGGCTGACCCTGATCGGGGCCTTTGCTCCACAAAGCCTGGCCGCCGAAGCCGAAAAGCACCCCGGCTACCGCCAGGTGGAGTTTCTAGGTTACAAAAACCGCTCCGAAACCCTGGCCCTCTTGGCCAGCAGCCGCATTGGCCTGGCTGTCCTGCACCCCATCCCCAGCTTTCTGGTTTCGCAGCCCACCAAACTGTACGAATACATGATGGCCGGAATACCCTTTGTGGCCTCCGACTTCCCGCTCTGGCGGGAGTCGATAGGTAATGTCCCCTGCGGTCTATTTGTCGACCCCAAAGACCCCGGGGCCATTGCCGAAGCCATAAAGTGGCTGCTCGAACACCCCGCCGAGGCCGAGGCCATGGGGCAGCGTGGGCGGCAACTAATTATCGAGCGGCTCAACTGGGGGGTAGAGTTCGTCAAACTTACAGCGCTGTACCAGCGCCTCTATAAGGCAGGTACCGCCCGTCGTCTGGAGGTCTGAATGTGTGGCATTGCCGGGGCATTTTCCAGTAATCAGCCAGCGCCCATGCTGACGAAACTGGTCGGTGAGATCGTGGCCAGTCAGCTTGCGCGGGGCCCCGATCACCAGGCCGTGGTAGAACTGCCTCAGCCCGCTGGCCAACTGGTGCTGGGCCACAACCGCCTGAGCATCATCGACCTGTCGGAGCACTCCAACCAGCCCCTGTGGGACCACAGCGGGCGCTACTGCATTGTGTTTAACGGCGAAATTTACAACTACCTCGAGCTGCGCGCCGAGCTACAGGGCCTGGGCCACCGCTTTCAGACCCAGGGCGACACCGAGGTAATTCTGGAGGCCTATAAAGCCTGGGGCAAAGCGGCCTGGGAACGCTTTATCGGGATGTTCGCCTTTGCCCTGCTGGATACCAAAACCCAGGAAATCTGGCTGGTGCGCGACCGCTTTGGCGTCAAGCCCCTTTTTTACCGTCTGCAAGACGGCCTGCTGGCTTTTGCTTCCTCGACCGAGGCCCTGGCCCGGCACTTTGGCCTGTCCCCCAACCTGGAGTATGTCAGCAGGGGGCTGTATTACTACGTCTACGAAGACGATAGCGACATTTCGCCCTACATTGGTCTACACGCCCTACCCGCCGGTCACCACACCTGTGTGCAACTCAACCAGCCAAAGGTTGAGCCCCAGCGCTACTACGACCTGAAGAGCCGGGCCGAGCAAAAAATACAGGCGCTAGAGGGCCTGGGAGAAAAAGCGCTGCTCGATGAGCTCGAGGCCACCCTACACACCGCCGTCCAGTTGCGCCTGCGTTCGGACGTGCCACTGGCCATCTCGCTCTCGGGCGGGCTGGACTCCTCGCTGGTAGCAGCCCTGGCAGCCCAGCAGCACGAGCAGGTGGTGGGCTTCTGCTATGGCCACCCCCAGGCCCCCCGCTCGGAGGGCCCCCTGGCCCAGGCCCTGGCGCAAAAAGCCGGAATCGAAGTGCATTTTGTCTGGCCCGAGCACTCCAAAGAGCAGCTCATCCAGGCCTTCGAAAAAACCCTGACCGCACAGGATGCACCCTTCCCCACCTTCAGCATCCTGGCACAAAACTTTGTCTATGAAGCAGCACGCGCCGAGGGCTACAAGGTGCTGTTGGGCGGGCAAGGGGGCGACGAGGGCTTTATGGGCTACCGCAAGTTTTTCTTATTCCAGCTGCGCTATTTGCTCGCGCACAAGCGGTACGCCGAGCTGGCTGGCTTTGCTTTGGGACTAGCCCGGCTTTTGTCCGCAGAGATGTACAAGCTTGGCCTGTTCTGGCATAACCGCCAGCGTTATTTTGGGGGGCCACCCCAGGGCAATCTGCGCCTGCCGGAGGCTCGGCTGACGCTTGGTGCCAACAGTAGTCAGGCCCCCTGGTTGAGGCAGATGCTCGATGTAACGCGCTATAGCCTGCCCACCCTGCTACGCTACGAAGACCGCAACTCGATGGGCCACAGCATCGAGAGCCGTCTGCCCTTTGTGGACTACCGGGTGCTCGAGCTGGGATTGGCCCTGCCGGTGCATCTCAAGCTGCGGCATGGCTACGGCAAGTGGGCCCTGCGCCAGGTCGCACGCGGCAAGATTCCCGAGTCCATCCGCACGGCCCGTTACAAACGCGGCTTCGACGTTACCCAAAGCTGGCTGGCTACAGGTCTGGGACAGCATCTGCAGGAGCAAATACAGACCGCTGCACCCTTGCTGCGCGAGGTACTGAACCCCCAACTGAACCTGGCCCAAACCTATACCCCCGCCCAGATGCAGCAACACCCCCGCCTGCTGGCCGAAGCCATCAGCCTGGTCTGGCTGGCCCGGAGGCTAAAGCGCTAAACCCGCCCGCCAGGAAGAAAACGGTGCACGCATGGAAAAACGCATTCACTACTTAGATTGGTTGCGCCTCTTGGCAGTCTTCCTGGGGCTGGTGTTTCATGCCGGGCGACCTTTTGACAGCTGGAGCTGGATCATCAAAGGCCCAGAAATCGGATGGCTGAGCTACTTTAACGAAGCCCTTACCACGGTGCGCCTGCCCCTGTTGTTTTTTGTTTCTGGCGCCGCCACCGTTTTCGCTTTACGCAAGGCTTCTGCCAGAGATTATACCCTGGATCGTTTCAAGCGCCTCATCATCCCTCTAGTGATGGGGGTTTTGCTCATCGTACCGCCACAACAATACATTCGGCGCCTGACCCTAGACCCCCACAACCCCCAGCATTTTGAAGGCAACTACGAGCAGTTTCTGACTGGCCCCTGGTGGGGCGATGGCAGTTTCTTGCTGGGCAACTTGCACACAGAACACCTGTGGTTTTTGTTGTATCTGTTTTACTTTTCGCTGCTGGCCCTGCCTATTTTTTTGTACCTCCGAAGCCCCCAGGGGTTGGGGCTGTTGGCCGGGCTCGAGCGCTGGTTCAAGCAGGCCCCCTGGCGAATCTGGCTCCTGGTCATCACCCCCACCTTTTTGGGCGCCCTGCTCCCGCTGGGGCTGGGTTCGCATCCGGGCCTGGCCGAAGATCTGGCCAATCTCGGTTTTTACTTTCAACTATTTGTTCTGGGCTATGCCCTGTACCTGTGGCCCGGTCTGCAATCGGTTATCTTTGAGCAGCGCCGCAATTTTCTGCTGGCTGGCCTTGGTCTGGTTCTACTAAAAGCCTACCTCTATGTGGCCGTTCTTCACCGCAGTCTGATCGTCTCGAGCGAACTGCTTCCCTACCACGAACTCTACTGGTCCCTGCGCGATCTGGCTGCCCTGTCGCTAATCTTTGCCGTATTGGCTTACGCAAAGCAGTATCTCAATCAACCCTCGGCTTTCTTGAACAGGGCCCGCCACTGGGTTTATCCGTTCTACATCTGGCATCAGACCGTTATTGTGGTGCTGGGGTATTTTGTGCTCAAGCTGGCCCTACCCGCAGGCTGGTTACATGTTTTGCTGCTGGTGAGTTCGTTGGTGGTTACCGCGCTCTTAAGCGAGCTGGTACAGCACAGCGCAATAAGCCGTTTTCTTTTTGGCATCCACCGCAAAATGGGCACCAACGCCAGCGCAGCCACCCCCCCTTCACCTCAGGCGCCAGAAGCGAACCCACGCAATTAGGCCGGAATCAACCCCGCCCATTCCACCGGATTTTTCCGGCGGCTCCCAAGCCCTGCAAAAACCCGCTACCGCTGGCGCAGGATGTAGCGCAAAGCGGCCTCGAGCTGTTCTTTAGGGTCTGCTTCCACCAGATCGGGTTCCACCCCGCGCCCTTCCCAGGTGGGGCCACTGAAGGGGGCCAGAACTCCATTCGCAACCAGGGCCACCCCGCCATCGGGGAAGCAGTAGGGGGTGAGGGCTTCGGTATTGCCGGCGCTGCGGGTGCCGATTAGGTAGGCCCTTCCGGCGTTTTTCAGCGCCCCGGCCAGCCCTTCGGCGGCAGAGTGTACGTCGCCATCGATCAGCACCACCAGGGGTTTTTGCGTTTGTGGGCGGCCCAAGAAGGGGGTGGTGGGGAACGGAATGGCCCCCAGGCCCCGGCTCACAATGCGCCAGGGTACGCCCCGCATGAAGACCCCCGCGATCTCGGCCATGCGAAGCACCAGCCCGCCCGGGTTGCCGCGCAGGTCCAGCACATAGCCCCGGGCCCTGGCTTCGTAGCGGCGGATGGCGTCTTGCAAAGCAACCAGGCCCGCCACGTCTATCAGGTCGCCGATCCGCACGATGACCACCCCATCGGTAAAGCGCACCTGGGGCGTCTGGTAGGGGGATTGGGGCGGCTGGGGGGGTGGGGAGGGAGGTGGAGCTGGGTTCACCGGCCTGGCGGGCTCGGAACTTGGCGTGCTGGGATTGGGTGGGGTGGTGGGGAGCAAATCCTGGTCTTTAAAGGGCAGGGACAGGCACGCTCCTCCGCCCAGCAGCCGCCGCGCCTGTTCAGGGCTCAGCACCCTCGAGTGGTCGTCGCGCAGTTCGCCGTACATCTTGTCCAGCAAACGATATAAACCGTCCCAGTCGCGCACCTCGCGTAGCTTGAGCCGGTAGGTTTCGCCCACCGCTTCCCAGTCCACCCCGTTGAAGCCCGTGTCGTAGTAGCGCTCTTTGACCAACCGCCAGGCTTGCTCAAACCGCAGAGTAAAAGCCTGGGTATCCTGGGCCAGAACCAGGCTTCCCAGCAGCATCCACCCCATCACCCAGCCACGCATAGCTGCATGATACGCGACTGGGCCGGGCCCACAGTGAGCGCCGTGCAGGTTTTGGCCGGTTTGCCAGGGCCAGCAAGTTCAAGCGAGAAGTGAATCTGGGGCGCTCTTTGCCAGTGCTGGGTTGCTTGCAGATTGATTGCTTTGTCCTGAGCACATCTGCTGGCAGCAGCCTACGACTCTTTTTCCTTGTCGTAGCCTTCCTCGAGCTTGGCGAACTCCTCCAGGGCGGCCCTGATGCGGCCTTGCAGGCCCCGAAAACCTTCCATGCGGGCTCCAGTCAACAGCTCGAGGGCCTCTTCCACCGTCTCGACGGCGTAGATATGAAACTTCCGAGCGCGAATGGCCTCGAGCACCTCAGCCCGCAGGGTCAGGTTGGGAATGTTGGCCCTGGGCAGAATCACCCCCTGGCTGCCACTAAGGCCCAGGGTCTGGCATACCCGGAAAAACCCCTCCACTTTGGCATTGATGGCCCCCACCGCCAGCACCTTGCCGGTCTGGTCTACCGCCCCCGTCACGGCCAGGTCTTGCCGCAGGGGGAAGTTGCCAATCGCCGACAGCGCCGCCACCAGCTCGGCCAGCCCCGCCGAGTCGCCTTCAATGGAAACATAACTCTGCTCAAAGGCCAGGCTGATGGTGGCCGGCAGGGGGCCGTTCTCCACATAACGGCTGCGCAAGTAGCCAGCCAGGGTCAGTACCGCCTTGTGGAAAATTTGCCCTCCCAGACCAGCCTCGCGGTCTATAGAAATCAGATGGTCGCGGCCTGGGGCGGCCCGTGCGGTCAGTCGGGCCGGGCGGCCCCAGTAGGGCGCAGCTTCAACAACCACCAGGCTGTTCACTTCACCCACCGCTTTGCCGGTGGTGTGCAGGCTTACAGTCCCTTCTTGTACAGCACGCAAAAACTCTTCTTCGGAAAGGAAGTTTCGCTGGTCGCGGGCGGCCAGGGCTTTTTCGACGGCCTCGGCGCTGATAAGGCCTTCGCCCAGAACCGCGGCTTCCTCGGCCAGGGCGCGAATTTCAACCAGCCGGGCATCCATGCGCTCGCGCTGCTCGGCGCTGCGCCGGGCCTCGTCGAAGAGCCGGGTCAGGCCACCCTGGGTGAGCTGGAAGCCCTGGGCCTGGAGCCACCCCCCCAGGGCCATCCGGTTCTCGGGGCTGGCCGGCAGGGTGGGCGAAAACTCGGCCCGTATACGGAACAGTTCGCTAAAGGCTGGATCCTCTTCCAGGGCTTCAAAAGCCTCATGGGTGCCCACCAGCATGACCTGCATCTGGATTGGGAAGGGCTCGACCTCGAGGCCCGCTGGGGCCTGGGGCTCGGTAACCGGCTCGACCTGCCCATTGCGCAAGGCCCGCTTGAAGGCTTCCCAGGTACCCTCCCGCCGCAGGCTCAGGGCGTCCAGAATCAGATACCCCCCCTGGGCGCGGTGCACCGCGCCGGGGCGGATCAGGCTGACATTGGTGCTCCATACGCCCCGGTCTACGATGTAGTCCAGCCGCCCAAAAAGCCGGGGGGCGGTGGCGTAGGGTTCGTAGACAATGGGGGGTGGGGTGCCGCTGCTGGAAGAGGTAAGCAGGTTGGGCCGCCACTGGGCCGGGTCGAGGGGCTCGCCGGTTTCGGCATAGCGGGCCAGGCGGGCCCGCAGGGCCTCGAGGTAGGCCCTGGCCTGGGGGAAGCGTTTAAACAGCGGCTCGAAGCGGTTGTTCAGGTAATGCAGCGCCCAGTCGCGGCGCAACCGCCGCAGTGCAACCTCGAGCTCGGCAGCAGCAGCCAGACTACCCAGCGTAACCTCCTCCAGCCGGGCACTGAGTTCGGCTGGCACCGGGCCGGGGCCGGTAAACTCCAGCCTTTCACCGCTGACCGATAGGGCAAACCCCGCCGCCTGGGCTTCTTGCTGAAGCGCGGCCAGTTGCTGCTCACGGAACTGTTTGAAGCGGGCCTCGAGCTGGGTTTTTTCCCGCAGAAAAGAGCCCTGGCGAAATAGCTCGTCCAGCCGATTGACCTCCAGCAGCAGACTTTCCACGGCCTCGGCCAGATGGGTTTCCTGACCGCTGGGCAGGGTCAGCACCGCCACCTTGCGCTCCGACAATGGCACATACAGCAGGTCGGGCGGGGTTTCCACGGTCTGGGTGCTCAGATAGGCCAGCAATGCCTCGTGTTTCCCCAGGCTGGAAGGCCCCACCAGATAGGCGTGGAAACCCCCACGAATCGCCATCTCCAGCGCATCCCTGGCCCGCTCCTGACCAAAAAAGGGTTTTGCTGGCGGGAATAAGGCCATTTCGTTGGAATTTTCGCAAAATGTACGCCACTCCAGCGCCTCGTAAGAAAGCTTCATGCGGGACAAGTATACCCACAGCCGGGCACTGAACAAGGGGTAGCAAAAAGCCTGGCCCAGGGCTTTCAGGCAAAACCCAACCCTGTTATGCTGTTGCCAAAGGAGGCAACTACGCCATGTCTATGCGTGTTCTTGGGATGATTCTTGCGGGGGGGCAGGGTTCAAGGCTATTTCCCCTCACGGCCAAACGCGCCAAGCCTTCTGTGCCGTTTGGAGCGCGCTACCGCATCATTGATTTTGTACTCAACAACTTTCTGAACTCGGGGATTTACAGCATCTATGTACTCACCCAGTTCAAAGCCCAGTCCCTGACCGAGCACGTGCAACGGCACTGGCGCTTTGGGGGCTTTCTGGAGGATGCCTTCATCCTGCTGGTGCCGGCCCAGATGTACCGCTACGAGGAGCTGGGGCCGGTCTGGTACCGTGGCACCGCCGATGCCATCTACCAGAACCTGCACCTCGTCAACAACCACAAACCCGAGAACGTGGCGATCTTTGGTGGCGACCACATCTTCAAGATGAACATCGCCCACATGCTGGACTACCACAACGACCACAAGGCCGACCTGACCATCGCGGCTTACCCCGTGCCCATTGAGCAGGCCAGCCGTTTTGGAGTGCTGCAGGTAGACGAGCAGTGGCGCATGGTGGGATTTCAGGAAAAGCCCAAAAACCCCACCCCCATCCCGGGCAAACCGGATCAGGCCCTGGTCTCGATGGGCAACTATATCTTCCGCACCGAAGCCCTGGTAGAGAAGCTCGAGCATGACGCCAAAGACCCCAACTCCTCGCACGACTTTGGCAAAGACGTAATCCCCCGGGCCCTAAGCGAGGGCTACCGTATCCAGGTCTACGACTTCAAGCGCAACCCCATCCCCGGCCAGCAAGGCCCCAACACCTACTGGCGCGATGTGGGTACCATTGATGCCTATTTTGAAGCCAGCATGGATCTGATTCAGGTTACCCCTGAGTTCGACCTGTACAACCCCGAATGGCCCCTGCGGGCGGCCAACTTCAACTCCCCACCGGCCAAGTTTGTGCACGAGGCCGGGGCCCGTACCGGGCAGGCTTTCAACAGCCTGATTGCCGGAGGCTGCATCATTTCCGGGGGCACCATCCGCGAGTCGGTGATTTTTCGCCGAAACCGCATCAACTCCTATGCCCTGGTCGAGCGCAGTGTGCTCTTCGACGAGGTCGAGGTGGGGCGTTATGCCAAGCTGCGCAACACCATCGTGGACAAAAACGTCATCATCCCGCCCCACACCGAGATTGGCTACGACCTCGAGGCCGACCGCGCCCGGGGCTTTACCGTCACCTCGGAAGGCATCGTGGTGGTGCCCAAAAGCTACAGGTTCTGATCTGTGCTTATTGCTGATAGCCTATAGCCAATAGCGGTTTTACCCTAAGCTATTAGTCATTGGCTACAGGTATTTTATGGACAAGCATCCCGGTAAGGTTTTTTATCGCCTGACACGCATTTTCCCCGGCGACCAGCTACCGGGTGGACGGGCCCCTGCGGCCAAGGTCTACGCCAATCCGCTGGAATCGTTAGAGCTTGCGGAGCCCGCCCGCGACGGGGGGCCGGCAGTATGGCGGGTGCTGTCCAGGGTTGCGCCCACCACCCCCAAAGTGGGCTCCTCCATCACCCAGGCTGAGCTTTCGCAGGTGCTGGCCCCGCTGGCGGTGCGCCGGGGGGGGCGGGGCTATCCTTCGGCAGGGGGAGCCTATCCCCTCGAGGTCTACCTGGCCGTGCAGCACCTGCAGGACACCTTCCAGGGCATCTACCACTACGCTGCCAAACAGCACCAGCTAGAACAGCTTTCCAGCCGTTTCGACCCCAAGGGTTGGCGAGCAGCCCTGATGGATCTGGAGGCGGTGGAAGCCTCGGCGGCGCTGGTGGTTTTTAGTGCCGTACCGGAACGCTCCGAGGCGGTGTTTGGGCTGCGCGGGTTTCGCTATGCCCTGCTCGAGGTGGGCTACGCGGTGGGCGAGGTGATGGTGGCCGCCACCGCCCTGGGCCTGCAGGCCTATCCCGCCGAGACCTTCTACGACGAAGAAGTGCGCAAACTCCTTTCGCTGCCCGATACCGAGCATCCGGTGGTGGTGCTGCTGCTGGGCCGGTAGACCTCGGGTGCCCTCCGCCCCCCAAGTAACGGTAGGGCCAGTGCCCCTCCTGACAGCGGAAGGTAGGGCCTTCGCCTTCGCTTCGCGGCCATAGGCGGTATGCTTTGCTAGAGATGGACGCTCCAGAAGCGGTTTTTGTCTACGGCACCCTCAAGCAGGGCGAGCGCAACTTTTCGGTCTCACAGCAGGCGGGCTGGGTGCGCTCAGAGCAGGCCTACATCGAAGGTTTCCGGCTGTTTCACATCCCCCAGGGCGATTTGCGGCCCTACGCCTATCCAGCGGTGGTGCGGGGCCAGGGGCGGGTGTTTGGTGAGGTGCAGTGGTTCGCGAACCTATCCCATGCTCTAGAGCTGCTCGATGCGCTCGAGGATGAGGGCGGCGAGTACCTGCGAATCCCCACCACCGCCTACCTTTACCGCCAGGCCGCACCACCCTGTGCAGTCTGGCTGTATACCTACCCCAGCCTGCAAGCCGTGCAGAGCGTATCGGGCCTCTGGCTGCCGGAGGGGGTCTGGCGTGAAGAAAAGGAGCCCAAGGGGTAAACTGCCTTTGAGCTTATGAAAGTTGCCTTCGTTGCCTCCGAAGCTTTCCCCTTTGCCAAAGTGGGGGGCCTGGCCGATGTGGTGGGGAGTCTGCCCCAAGCCCTCAAGCGCCAGGGCCTCGAGCCCACCATCTTTATCCCCTGGTACTGGGGCATCCAGGGCTACTACGTGGGCGAGGCCTGGTTCACCTTCCAGGGCCAGCGCGAGAAGATTGGGATCGGCCACGCCGAGCACGGTGGGGTACGCTACGTGCTGGTGGGGCTGGGGGACTTTGCCCGCGACAAAGCCTACGGCTACCCCGACGACTTCCGCCGCTTCGTGCGCTTTGCCCTGGCCACTGCCGAGCTGCTGGGCGATTTTGATGTCGTTCACGCCCACGACTGGCAGGCGGCCCTGCTCCCCCTGCTGCGCAACCTGGGCTGGTTCAAAGCCCACACGGTCTATACCATCCACAACCTGGCCTACCAGGGGGTCTGGGGCTCCCAGGACTTCTACGCCTGGACGGGCCTGCCGGGCGAGACCTACTACGGGGCGGGCCTCGAGCACCACGGCTCGGTCAACCTGATGAAAGCCGGGATCGTGAACGCTGACGCCGTAACCACCGTCTCGCCCCGCTACGCCTGGGAGATCACCACCCCCGAAGGGGGCGAGGGGCTGGACGGGGTGCTGCGGGCGCAGCAGTGGAAGCTCCGGGGCATCTTGAACGGCCTCGACACCGACTACTGGAATCCGGCCACCGACCCCTACCTCCAGCACCACTACGACGCCCATAACTTCTCGGGCAAGGCCCAAAACCGGGCCCTGCTGCTATCGGAGCTGGCCCTGGAAGACCGGCCCACCCTGGGGGTGGTCTCGCGCTTTGCCCACCAGAAGGGCATCGACCTGATTGCCGATGCGGTAGACGGCCTGATGGGCCTGGGCATAAACCTGGTGGTGCTGGGCAGCGGCGACCCCAGCCTCGAGCGCACCTTCGCCTGGATGGCCGCCCACCTCAAGGGGCGCCTGGCCTACGTGCAGGGCTACCACGAAGCCCTGTCCCACCGCATCTATGCTGGTTCCGACGGTTTTCTCATGCCCTCGCGCTTCGAGCCCTGCGGGCTGGCCCAGCTCATCGCCATGCGCTACGGAACCCCCCCCATCGTGCGGGCTGTGGGGGGCCTCTTGGACACGGTAAAACACTGGGAAACCGGCTTCATGTTCGACTCAGCCGATGCAGGCGGCATCCTGCACGGAGTGCGGGAATTCCTCAAGCACCCCGACCGCGAGTCGGTGGCTAGAAAAGCCATGCAGCAGGATTTTTCCTGGGAAAAGCCCGCCCGCGAGTACGTGGCCCTCTACCGTCAACTGCTAGGGATGTCGTAGAGCAACGGGCCATAATAAGCAGTGTCTTTGATTTGTTCTTTTTCTGGGATCCCCGCCTGAAGCGCGGGTAGCAACATCTCGAAAAACCAGGGTGCTCTGACAATCCCTAATGGAACGATTCAGGCGGGGTTCATACTAGCTCCCCTCAGCCGGACGGTAACGGGAAGGGTAGTTGACAATTTTGTCCCACTCGTCCGCGGTCGAGCGGGCCACAAAGACAATTAGCTCCTCCTCGCCGATGTTGAAAACCTCGTGCGGCACGCCGGGTTTGATGTAGATAAAGTCGCCCGCCTGGTTGATGACCTCTTTTTCCAGATTCTCGCCAAAGGTGTGTTTGACTTTGCCCTGCAGGATAAACAGCATCACCTCGAAGCCATCGTGGATATGGGCATAAGCAATCGCCCCCGGCGGCACGGTGGCCACGTTAATGGAGAGGCTGGTGGAGCCTACGTTTTTGCCGGACATGCCCTGCAGGTACTGGATGCCGTTCCAGGCCCGCCGGTTACCGCCGCCGCGAATCACGCTGATGCCGCCGTGGTCCTCTACCACACCCAGGTCTATCGGACCTGTGTCAGGAGTTTTTGACATGCCGTATTCTACCCAACCCCCAATCCCTCCGGCAAAATGCACTAGGGCTCGAGGGCCAGCCGCACCAGCCGGTCGAGCAGGGCCGGGTACTCGAGGCCGCTGGCCTGCCAGAGCTTGGGGTACATGCTGGTGGGGGTGAAGCCGGGGATGGTGTTGAGCTCGTTGAGGTAGAGTTCGCCCGTGCCCGACAGGAAAAAATCCACCCGGGCCATGCCCCGCACGCCCAGGATGCGGTAGGCCGCAATGGCCGTAGCCCGGATTTTGTCGGAAAGTTCGGGGGCAATGGAAGCAGGCAGATGGAGCTGCGCTTTACCCGCGGTGTACTTGGTTTCGTAGTCGTAAAACTCGGCCTGGTAGGTAATTTCGCCCACCACGCTGGCCTCGGCCTGGATATTGCCTAAAAGGGCCACCTCGAGTTCCCGCACCCCTTCGATGCCCTGCTCCACCAGCACCTTGTTATCCCAGGCAAAGGCCTCGGCCAGGGCCTTGGTCGCGTCCTGTTCGGCCTTGACCTTGGAGATGCCCACCGAGGAGCCGGTGTTGGCCGGTTTGACAAAGTAGGGCGGCGCGAAGGGCGGCCTGGAGGCAGGCTCGCCTTTGTAAAGGGTAACCCAGGGAACCACCGGTATGCCAGACTGCTGCAAAACCCGCTTGCAGAGATCCTTGTCCATGCACAGCGCCGAGCTGGCCACGCCCGCGCCCACGTAGGGCCGCCGCAGCAACTGCAAAAAGCCCTGGATGACCCCATCCTCGCCCAGGGGACCGTGCAACAGCGGAAAAACCACGTCGTAATCCGGCCAGGGAATGGGGGGCGGGAAGGGGTGGGTACCATGCTCCGCGACCCCGGCCAACAGGGCTTCGTGCGCGTCCTCCCCCAGCAGCCACCGGCCATCCTTGGCCATCACGGCCAGCTCGGTGGGGTGGGGCATGGCCGCCAGCACGCCCCGCGCCGAGGAGAGCGAGACCTCGTGTTCGCCGGGGGGGCCGCCGGCCAGTAGCAAAACCTTCAAAGGGCCCTCCACGCGGATCGGCTTATGCAGGGTGGCACCGGGAGTACGATGTGCAATTGACTCATATGGATGATGATACTATTCAGGGATGGTGATGGAGCCTCGAGCTGTGCTCAAAGGCCCCTTCGAATATAGACTGGGGTCATGAGCTGGGTTGTGGTTTTTCTGGCCCTCTTTGTACTCATTGCCCTGTTTGGCCTGGTCAACTACTGGGGCTACCGGCGGGTCGAGAAAGCCCAGCAGGCCTGGTTCCGCCAGGTGCTGGGGGAGGGGGTAGATGTGGAGCAGTTTTTGCAATCGGCCCCTTACACGTACAAACCCCTCAAGGGCAGCAAGGCCTACGGCATCGTGGATAAGCGCACCGGCGAAGAGGTCTGGCGGGTCAAAACCCCCGAGGAGGCCGAAGCCTGGATCGTCACCAACACCCTGGCCGAGCGGGGAAAGTTGCCATCGAAGCCGGGAAAACCAGGCTGAACCAGCCGGCTTCTACCGGCTATTTTGCTGGCACACCGGGCAGAAGTGCGTTCCGCGCCCACCCACCACCATCTTGACAATCCGGCCCTTACAGCCCCTGCGCCTGCAGGGCTGGCCGGTGCGATCGTAGGCCTTGTGGGCAAACTGGAAATAGCCGGGCTCGCCGTTGGGTTGCTGATAGCTTTCGTCCGAGAGGGTGGAGCCCCCGGCCTCGACCGCCTGCCCCATAACTTCCCGGATGGCCCTGTGCAGCCTTTTTACTTCGGCGGGGGAAAGGGTATGGGCGGGCCGTTCGGGGTGAATTTTGCTCAGCCACAGCGACTCGTCGGCGTAGATGTTGCCCACCCCCGCCACCGCTTCTTGTGAGAGCAGTACCTCTTTGATTTTTCGGCGGGTCTGGGCCAGCGCCTGTTTGAAGCCGACTGGGGTAAAGTCCGGTGAGAGCGGCTCGGGCCCCATGCGGCCTAAGAGGCCAATCTCGCGGTAGTCGCCCGCCTCGACCACCCACCACTTCCCAAAGCGGCGGGGATCGGTATAGTAGAGGGTCTGCTGGGGGAGCACAAGGGTTACTCGAGTGTGCCGGTGTGGCTCGAAGCGAAAGCCGCCGGTCATGCCCAGGTGAATAATGGCCTCGAGGCCCTGGTCGAGCTGCAGAATCAGATACTTGCCTCGGCGCGAGGTGCCCAGTACCTTGCGTCCCTCGGCCCGCTCGGTGTGGCGGTAACGGGCAGGGTCTTGGTGCAGGAGTTTTTGGATGCGCTGGCCCAGCAAGTAGGGCTCGAGGATGCGCCGGGTGGTCTCGACTTCGGGAAGCTCGGGCATAGCAATGTACAGTTATATCAGCTCTGTACAGGACAAACCCTGTTGCACATGACCAAAACCCATACGCGTGGGCCTGGCCAGCGCGTATCGCACCAAGCTTTTGGGGTGGTTCTTGCAGGGCAGCAAAACAAGTTGGCAAACACACACTGCTGGGGTGCAGTCTCTTCTAAACTGCTCGCTGGCTATGATTACCATGTACACAACCTCCTGGTGCCCCGACTGCCATGCCACCAAGCAAGCCCTGGCAAACCTTGGTTTGCCTTTCAAAGAAGTCAACATCGAGCAAGACCCCAGCGCTTTAGAGCTGGTGATGAAGGTCAACAACGGCAAGCGCAGCGTGCCCACCCTGGTATATGGCGAGCATGCCGCCTCGATGAGCCGGTTCTCTATTAGCAAGCTTAAGGCCTGGGTCGAGCAGGTGGGCCTTCGGCCTGGTGATGCGAACCCCACCTGAAGCTTTCGGCTAAGTGCAGGTCAAAACCGAATGGGTGTAAAGCCCCGGCGGTGCTTAGGGGGGCCCAGCAAGAAGAACGCATTGGGGACGTTTCCCGTCACGGCGGTGACCCAGCCGAATTCGGTACAAGAAAACATGCCCAGTACAGCCAAAAAGCCGCACTGGGCACTTTGCTACTGCTTGGTTAGCCTTTTCTCGCGGCTTCTACCGCGTTACGAAAAAATTCGAATACCTCCACTCTGGGCGCCGACTGAGCCTGGGCAGCAGGGGCAATGCGGTAGGAGGTGACCTCGAGGTCAATCAGGCCGCTTTCGGCGCTGCTGGTGAGGCGAACACTGGCACCAGCCGGCACCCGGAACCAGACCTCGAGTTCTTCCTGCAAAGGCAACAAAAGCGCATTGTCGGCCAGAGCGCCAGCCTGAATGCCCGGGAGGAAAATGGCGCGGGCTTCGCGCGGTTCTTGAATCTCAAGCGTAAGGGGCGCAGCGCGTCCCGAGATACCCACCCCTAAGGGGTTTTCCACGTAGACGTTGCCTTTGAGGCGCAGCAGCGAAGCTTCGTCGTGGCTGGCCCAGATAATGCCTGAGGTGGTGCCCTGGGAAGGGGTGCGTATCCAGCGCACATGCCGCCCATCCACCTCGAAGCCCTGCCCGAAGCGGGCTTCTTCCAGCAAGGCCAGTTCGCTGCCTCTGGCTACCTCACTTATGCTGGGCGACATTGGGAGGGTTTCGCTCATGCCCAGCCAGGCCTTAAGACCATAGCGTGTCCAGCCGGGCAGAGTATTGACAAATGTGCCCCAGTCAGCGGTGTCGCCGGCCATCAGGCGGTGGTAGGCCTCGGCCATGCGCTGCTCCTCCATGGCACACTGCAGGGCGGCCTGGCGATGGTACTGCTGGCGCCGGCCCGGCTGTAGCCCCAGGTACAGTACGCGGCGGCTGGCATCATCGGCAAACTGCCACTGGCCCGCATAAATCAGCCAGCCACGGCGCTCGAGTTCGTCGAGGTAAGGGGTGGCCTCGAGGGCATCCAGCAGGCCCTGGCTGTAGGGGCCTGGATGTACCGACAGGCGCTCGAGGGCCAGGCGGGCCTCCAGCGAAAGCATCCGCGCCTCGAGCTGAACCTGCGCCCGCACCCGCTGGGGCAAGGGCAGCTCGGTGCCGCCGTGGGGGACAGCCAGCAGCTCGCGCAGGTGGCCCGGCGAGCCGCCCGAAGCCAGAAACAAGCGCGCCGCCTGAGCAAAGGGCAGGTTCGAGAGCATAGAAGCCCGCGCCTCGGCCCAGGACAAGGGAGGCAGGGTAATGTAGCGGGTTCGCTCGGCGGGGTAGTGGCTCCTGAGCTCCAAAAGCAGCTTGGGGTCTTCGCCATAGGAAGAACGCTCCACCACCCACAGCCCGTCACGGTCGGTAAGGATGCGCTCCATCGAAACGTCGGTATAGGGTGGACGCAGGTAGTGCAGGGCCTTGCCGCCCCCGCGGGGGCCTTCCAGGAAGGGTATTCCCAGGACTTTAGCCAGGGCCTGGGCAAAAGCCGTGCGTCCTGAGCCAGGCCGCCCGGTCAGAATCAGCACCGAGGGCAACGCAATTTGCGAGGCCACCTCCTGCACCAGGCGCTCGCGCCCCACAGTGCCGGTGCTGTTGGCCATGAGCTGTGAGCGCTGACCCTCGAGCCAGGCCCTGAACTCCACCGAGATTTCTTCCAGCCCCTCCATGGGCGCCCCAGGCGAAGGGGTACGATCCAGCGTTACGAAGGGCGGGAGTTGCAGGGGGTCTTCGCCTGCTTTGAACAGGGTGTAGCCCAGGGGGGCCAAAGCCTGGCTCAGGCGGTGCAGTTCGACCCGCAGGTTCTGCGAGGCCGCCGAGTGGCCCCAGAGCAGGTCGGCCAGCACTTCGCGCCGGGTAGCCCCTTCCAAAGCGAGGTAATACAAAATTGCCAAACCCTTGCGCTGGATCTTTAGCTCACGGCCTTGATACTCTAGCCGGGCCGGGCCCCATAGCTTAAGTTGGATGGGTCCTCCAGTTTTATTCATGTGTACGCTCCTTGCAAATTCCCTGGGAGGCCTGGTGGCTTGGTTGTAGCAAAAACCCAGTAGCGAAAATCCCGGCGTGAATGCCGTGCTGATCACGACCGCTGGCTGTGCGGGGTACTATAAAAGCATTAGAGTGTATCACCAGGGCCGATCCAGCGCGGGGTTGCCACAAACCCTGCCAGAAGACAGGCCTCACCAAATGGCTCGAGCCATCTCGGAAGGTGCTTTGTGCGTTACCTCTTTTTCCCAAAGCGTGAACTCCTTCGTTAAACCTCTCATGCAGGGTAACACGGTGAAAGCCAACCCCGTGTGCAAAATGCACATCCACGTAACACCGGCGTCCTGAAAGGGGGTTGGGCGTTAAGCCGTGATGGATAAACCCCCAAACGCACCTGGGCGTGAGACAATCTGCAAGTATGCCACTGATAAAAATCTTGCTTCTTCTCGCAACCTTCGGCCTTGCCCTGGCGCAAAACCCCTCCTGGCCCCCCAAGCTCGAGCCGGGCCAGACTTGGCTGGTGGTGATAGGAAACACCAGCTGGATCGTTCGGCTGGGCGCAGCCCAGAACGGAGTCTATTCGGCCAAGGCCGAAGGCCCCAATGCCCGCGAGGCCCAGGTAGGCTTCTTTACCAGGTTCGCCATTGGCCAAACCAGAAACAGTCCCGGAACGGTCTTTCAAAATGTACTGGTCTTCGATTTCAAAGCCTCTCCCGAAGGGCCCGGCTTTAACTGCATCCTAAGTTCCCTTAGCGAAGGTTCGGCCCGCTTTGAAAACAACCCTACTGCCGGTAGCTTTACCCCCTGTCGTGCTGTCCTTCAGGTGGCCTCGGCCAGGCCTGCCTGGCCCCCTCGGCTCGAGCCGGGCCAGGTCTGGAACTTCACCCTCGAGGCCCAGGGCCAGCGCTTTGCCTGGAACGTGCGGCTGGGCGCAGCCCAGAATGGGGTCTTCGAGGCCCAGGCCCAGGGCGTAGACACCCGTCCTGCTCAGGTGGCCTATTTTGCCGATACCCTGCCAGGCACCAGCTACAAAAACGTACTGGTTTTCGACTTTAAAGCCCCGACCACCCCCTCGAGCTTTGCCTCACCCTTTACCTGCCTGATCCAGCCCGACGGCAAGGGTACGGTAGCGCTGGCCGGGGTGCCCTGCAGTGCCACCCTGGGCAGCGCCAGCAGCGGCACCTCAGGCGCAGCCGGGGCTCCCACCTGGCTCAAGGAAGCCCGCAAAGAGCCGGTAGCCGGCCAGGTCTGGCGGCTCGAGGCCTTCAACGTGGCCTGGAGCCTTACCCTGAGCAAACCCGAAAGCGACGGGTTTTCCGGCACGGCCCGCATGGTGGAAAACCGCAGCGGCGACCCGCTCCCTGCCGACTGGGCTTTTCGCCTGACCTACGTGGGCCGTACCGTTCGACTCGATGTTTCCGCCGGGCAGGCCATCGTCTCCTGCCTGCTGGAAGAGCAGTACCAAAACGCCGTGGATGGCGTGCTGCGTGGGGAGGCCAACCTCTACAGCCAGGGGCAGCAGGGCAGCCGTGGTCAGGCGGGTTGCCGGGTGGTTCTGAGCACAAGATAGGGCGCTCTTCACTAAGCTGCTCACAACTCGATTGCTTTGTCCTGCACAGCACAGTGGCCTCCCGGATGGGAGGCCACGCCTGTGAAGAGCGCAATAAGCTACATCACCTCGGGTGCTTCCAGGCCCAGCAGGCCCAGCCCCTGCTTGAGGGTCTGGCGCAGGGCCCTGACCAGCTCCAGCCGTACCCCGCGCAGCCCAGCGGGCGCGGTCAGCACCGGCGTGGCGGGTTTGCCCTCGGGGGTTTTGGCGTTGTAGAAACTACTCCAGGCCGCGGCCAGCTCGAGCAGGTACTGGGCTACAATGTGCGGCGCTTTGTTGCGGGCAGCATCCTGCACGGCTTCGGGAAAACGGAGCAGGGTCTTGGCCAGGGCCACCTCGTATGGGGTGGCCTGGGCGAAGTCGGCTTCTTCCTGCAAAACCCCCTGCTCTTCGGCTTTACGCAGAATCGAGCCCGCACGGGCATAGGCATACTGGATGTAGGGGCCGGTATCGCCTTCGAAACTCAGGGCCTGGTCGTAGCGGAAGTCGATTTGTTTTTTGGCCTCGGTTTTGAGCATGGCAAACCGCACGGCACCCACCCCAATTTGTTCGGCGGCCTGCTCGGGGCTGGGGTGGTCGGGGTTTTTTTCGGCAATCAACGCGCGCACGCGCTTGACCGCTTCATCCATCACCTCGTCCACCGAGACCACAATGCCCTTGCGCCCCGACATCTGCCGGCCCTCCAGCAACACCGTCTCGTAGGCCAGGTGGAAGCATTTTTCGGCCAGGTCGTGCCGCCCCTCGACCTCGAGCGAAGCCTGCACCACCCGCAAGGCATGGCTCTGGCGGGCATCCACCACGTTAATAGTCTCGCTGGCCCCACCAAAGGGCATGTGCACCCCTTCGGGATGCGAGCTATAGAGGGGGGTGCCGCTGGGCTGGGTATCGTACTCCACAAACTGGAGGCCCTCCAGCAGGCCCATCTTCCAAAACTGCAGGGCGATGTCCTTGGCGGTATAGGTCGAGGTGCCGTTGGAACGAATAAGCACCAGGTAGGGGTCTTCCAGGCCCGGAATAAAGGCGCTGGTATCCATGACCAAAGCGCCCGCATACTTGCCCTCGCTGGGGCGCGAGACGTAGGGGGAGCTTTCCAGGGCCTGCATGGCCTTACCCAAAAGCCCTTCCCGCACGATATCGGACTCCCAGACCAAAGCGCTGTACTCGGCCCCCAGACGGTACATGGTCTGTAGCTGGGCCCGCAGAATTTTGTCTACCTCGCCGCGCAGTTCCCCCGCTTCCAGGCGGTGCAGCGTGGCCTGTACCCCCTGCTCGATGTTGGCTTTCTGCGCGGGGTTCTCCATGGCCTGGTGCAGCCGCACGTAGGCCTGGCCCACCCAGTGATCGTATTTGACCTGCGCAGGCGTTTCCTTAAGGCCAAAGTACTGCAGGGCAAATAGGCTCTCGGCCGCCTGTCGCCCGGTATCGTCGATGTAGTTCATCACCTCTACCTGGCGGCCCGCAAAGCGCAGGATTCGCGCCAGGGAGTCGCCCAAGCAGATGTTGCGCAGATGCCCAACGTGCAGCTCCTTGTTGGGGTTGACCGAGGTGTGCTCCAAAAGTACCTTGCCCTCGGCCCTGGGAAAAGGGGCCAGTGGCAGGGTGGCCGACTGCACCAGGAAGGCCGGCTCGAGCTCAAAATTGAGGTACCCCCCCACCACAAAGGCACGCCTGACCCAGGCCGGGAGCTGGATATTTTGCAGCAGGTCGGCGGCAATCTGGGGTGGGGCTTTGCGCAGGGTGCGGGCCAGGCTCATGGCCACCGGCGTACCGTAATCGCCTTCTTTGTCGGGTGGGGTTTCCTGCACGACAATCTCGGGCCATTCGCTCAAGCCCAGGGCCTCCATGGCCTGGGCAATGGCTGCTTTGAGCTGGGACTTGATCTCGGGGCGAGAGGCTAACACCGAACTAGGATAGCAGAAAGATTCCCCTGTGCTTCCCCAGACAGTAGCCAGACAGTAGTATGAGCCCGTGAAGCCCATCGAACACCTGGAGTCTCGCCTTCCGGCCATCCTGCAAGACCTCGAGGCCATCGTGACCCTCGAGGCCCCCTCCCACGACCTGAGCGGCCTGGCCAAAGTGGCCGACTGGATTGCCACCCAGTTTGGCCCTTTGGGAAGCCTAAAGCGCGAAGAAACCCCCAACGGCCCGCTGCTGCGGGTGCGCATCGCGGGCTCGGGCAAAAAGGTGCTGGTGCTGTGCCACTTCGACACCGTGCACCCGGTGGGGGCCTTTGCCGTGCCCTGGAAGATCGAGGGCCAGCGGGCCTATGGCCCCGGCGTCTACGACATGAAGGGCAACATCGTACAGCTATTGTGGGCTTTACGCACCAACCAGGCCCTGGGGCTGGCCCTACCCGCGCTCGAGCTTCTCTTCACGCCGGACGAAGAGGTGGGCTCGATGGCCTCACGCGCGGCCATCGAGGCGGGCGCGCTACGCAACGACCTGGTGCTGGTGCTGGAAGCCCCCATGGGCAACGGCGACCTCAAGGTGGCCCGCAAGGGGGTGGGCCAGTACCGCCTTACCGCCCACGGTAAACCAGCCCATCAGGGGGTCGAGCCTGAGAAAGGGATCAACGCCATCGTCGAGCTGGCCCATCAGATTCCCAGGGTGGTGGCCCTGCAGGACTGGGAAAAAGGCACCACCCTGGGGCCCAATGTGATCAAGGGGGGCACCACCAGCAACGTGGTTGCGGCCACGGCCTGGGTGGAGATCGACCTGCGGGTCTGGACTTTGTCTGAGGCCGAGCGGGTCGAGCGCGCGCTTAAGGATCTGCAACCGGTGCTGCCCGGGGCCACCCTCTCGCTGGAGGGCGGCCTGAACCGACCCCCCATGGAGCCCAGCCCGGCCTCGCTCGAGCTCTTCGAGCGGGCCCGGCGCATCGGGGCCGAGCTAGGGCTACAGCTTGGCCCGGGGCGGGTGGGAGGCGGCTCGGATGGCAACTTTACCGCTGCTTTGGGGGTACCCACCCTGGACGGGCTGGGCCTGTTCGGCGAAGCGGCCCACCAGCTCAGCGAGAACGTCTACATCCCGCAAATTCCCGCCCGCATCGCCCTGCTCTCGGGCCTTTTGCACGAACTGGCCCAATGAAGCTCTCCCCCAGTGCCCAGAAGGTGCAGGAAGCCCTGCATCGGCGGGGCTTTGACCACCTGCAGGTGCAGGAGCTGTCGGCCTCAACCCGCACTGCCCAGGAAGCCGCCAGCGCGGTGGGTTGTGCGGTGGGCCAGATTGTCAAGTCGCTCATCTTTAGGGGGGCAACCAGCACCAAGCCCTATCTGCTGTTGGTCTCGGGGGCCAACCGGGTAGACCTGCCTCGGCTCGAGGCCTACCTGGGGGAGCAGTTAGAAAAGCCCGATGCCGAGTATGTGCGCCGGGTAACCGGCTTTGCCATTGGCGGAGTGCCACCCATCGGCCATACCCAGCCCCTAGAAGCCCTGTTTGACCCCGACCTGCTCGATTACGAGCGCATTTACGCCGCTGCCGGAACCCCCTTTGCGCTGTTTGGCCTCTCGCCACAAGAGCTGCTGCAGCTTACCGGGGGGCGCGTGCTGGCCCTCAAGTAAAGCGGGGGCTAAACCCAGCTTACCGCCCCAAAGGTGTCCTCGCGGCGGGGGCTGGTGGAAAACATTACCACTGGGGTCTGGGTATAGTCTTCGATAAGCTCGATAAAATGCTTCACGCTCGAGGGCAGCCCCTCGCGGCTGCGGATGCCCTCGAGGTTGCCCCAGCCGGGAATTTCCACGTACTTCACGCTGCCGTCGGGGCGGTGCTCGACACCCACTTTAACCACCGGAAAGCCCGAGAGCACATCCAGCTTGGTGAGCACCAGGCCATCGAAACCGTTGACCTCGCAGGCGTATTTGAGCAGCACCAGGTCGAGCCAGCCGGTGCGCCGGGCCCGCCCGGTGGTCACGCCAAACTCACCGCCCTTCTGCCTTAGATATTCGTCTTCTTCACCAAAAAGCTCGGTGGGGAAAGGGCCGTTGCCCACCCGGGTGGCATAGGCCTTGGCCACCCCATAGACCTTATTGATGGCCTTGTGGCTTACCCCAGTTCCAACGATAATTCCCCCCACCGTAGGGTGCGAGCTGGTCACGTAGGGGTAGTCGCCGTAGTTGAGGTCCAGGAGGGTGGCCTGGGCGCCCTCAAAAAGCACCTTCTTGCCCTGCTTGAGGGCCTCACGCAACAGCTGTCCGGTATCGGCGATATGAGGGGCCAGCATCTCGCGCATCCGGTAGAGGTCGGCCAGGGCCTTTTGGGGGGTATCCCAGCCCGCTTCTCTAGTCGAATTGGGTTTTTCGGTGAGCAGGGTTTGCACCCGCTCTTTGAGCACCGCCTCGTCGAGCAAATCGCCCGCCCGGATGCCCACCCGCCGGGCCCGGTCGGAGTAGGCCGGCCCGATACCCCGTTTGGTGGTACCCACAAAGTTGTTGCGGGCCTCCACAGCCTTGTGGTGGGGCAGCACCAGGTGGGCCTTATCCGAGACCAGCACCCGGGGGTTCAGGCCCTCGGCCCGGATGTTCTGCATCTCCTCGGCGAAGCGGTAGGCGTCAATGACCATCCCGTCGCCCAGCACGTTGGTGGCCTGGGGGTGAATGACCCCGGTGGGCAGGAGGTTCAGCTTGAAGGTTTTGCCCTGGGCCACCACGGTATGGCCGGCATTGGCCCCGCCCTGGTAGCGCACCACAAAGTCGGCATCCTCGGCGAGGGCGTCGGTTACTTTGCCTTTTCCTTCGTCGCCCCACTGGGCTCCAATAATGGCGATTCCTGGCACGGAATATAGCCTAAGCCCAAAGGCCGAAAGGGAAAAGCCCTTGACTACAAACCAGGCAGCAGCAGGCTGAGGTAAAAGCGCGGCCCGGCCTCCCCCAGGCCCTGGGCCCCGCCCAGGGCCACGCTGCCCCCAGGGGCAAGGTAGAACAGGGTCAGGCCAAGGCGCAGCTCCGCCCCCAGCGAGAAGCGGGTCTGCTCGAGGCGCAGGGGTGAGCCGGCCACCCCCGCATCCATAAACACAGCGAGGCTCAGGTCGTCGAAGAACACCGGCCAGTTGCCCAGTCCGCGCTCGAGGCTCCAGGGCGGCAGGCGGTACTCGAGCGAGCCCACCAGGGCCTGCTGGCCCCGCAGCTGGCCCGGCGCGTAACCCCGCACTGCCAGGGGCGGCTGGCCTCCAGCAACCAAGGGCAAGGCCCCCAGGTCGAAACCATCGTAGGCCAGGGGCGAGGTGGTGAAGCCCCCTCCCAGGCGCAAGCCTATAACATGGGTGGCCTCGAGCGGCAGCCGCATCTGCAAGCCCAAGGCCCCCTGCACGCTATAGCGCCAGTCCGGGCTGCCCTCCCGCACAAAAGCCGTGCCCAGCAGGCTCAGGCTGCTGCGCAGGCGAAAGAGATCGCTGGCCGTGGTATCGGATACCCGAATGCGGGCCGAGAAGGCATGGGTAACCGTGTTCTGGTTGGGGTCGAGGGCGGGCTCGAGCAGATCCGTGCGCACGTACTGCATATCCAGGCCCCCCTGCGCCGACCAGAACGAAGCACCCACGCCCTGGGCGCTATCCCGGCCCGCCCCCACCGCCTGCAGCACCAGCGGAAACCCCAGGCCGGCGTACTGGTAGGCCAGGTTGTAGTAGACCCCACGAAAATTGCTGTCGAAGCCGGCCCCCACAGAATAAGCATGGATGCCCACGGGGTCGGAGGCCGCAAACGAAACCCCCAGCACCGCCGAAAGGCCAAACCCACCCACCCCGATTCCAGCGGTGGGTAGCCAGTAGAGCGGGCGCAGGTAGGGGAAGGGGTTGTAAGCCTCCCCCTGTGCAGCCTCGGCGGGCCTGAACTCCGGCAGGGGTTCGCGCTCCAAAGCTATGCGCTTCCAGGTGCGGGGGTCATAGGCCACCTGGTACAGGTTGTAGCCGGCCTCATCGTAGCCGGTAAAGATGAGGTGCTGCTTGCTGTGGGAAATGGTGGGCTGGAGGGCCCCGGTGAGCAGGTTGGTTACCTGGAACACCGCCCCGTCTTCGAGCCGGTAGGCGTATAGGTTGTACACCCGGTTCACATCGCTGCTGTAGATCACATAGCGCCCATCCGGGCTAAAAACCGGGTCGGCTTCTACGTTTTTGTCCTGGGTGAGGGGGGTCAGGGCGCCGGTTTGCAGGGTGTAGCGGTAGAGGTCTTGAAAGCCCCCGCGCCGCAACAACGAGAGCACCAGTGAGTTACCGTCCGGCGCTACCGCGAATGAGTGTACCACCCCGTCCTGGTGGGGGAAGCTACGCAGGGGCTGGAGGTGCTCGAGTTCGATAAAGTATCGAGCCAGCTCGGTCGAGCCGTCCGGGGTGTTTTTGGCCAGGAAGATACTCTGGCCGTCGGGGGCATAGCGGGCATAATAAACCCGCTCACCGCTGGTCAGGCGCTTGACGCGCCCCTCCAGGCGGTCGTACTGGTAGAGGTCGCTGCCCACAAAGTAGGGGCTGGCCGCCCGGCTGGCGGTAAAGAGCAGGTAGCGCCCGTCCGGCGACCACTGCGGGTACTGGGCTGGGCCGTTCACCAGCTCCCGCTCTTTTTCATTCACTACGAGCCGCAGCCCGCTGCGTAGGGGTGAGGCGTGGGCGTACACCAGGCCGCTGGCGGAGTCGGTGGGCGCTTCGCTAAAAAACCCCAGCGTGCTGAGCTTTTGCGCCGGGGTCAGGCCCTCGGCCCGGATGCGGGCAATCTCACCTTCGAACTGGCTGGGCAGCCAGCGCACAAAGTCGGCGTAGATCTGGTCGAGCGAGACCCCAAAGGCCTTCAGGAAAGGCTGGTTGAAGTCCTTGAAGGCCAGCATCCCGGCGTTGGCCTCGGTAAAGCGGCGGTAGGCATCCTCGCCGAAGCGCTCCTCCAGGTACTGCACCAGCCAGGCGCTGTAGTTATAGACCAGGAAGCCCAGGGGGGGCCAGGCGGAGCGGCTGTAGGCCTGGCGGATCTCGTCGAGGGTGGGAAACCTGCCCGAGATGACCATCTGGCGCAGCATCATGCGGGTGGTGGCGTCGTTCAGGCGCGACTCGCCCAGCTTTTTGTGCTTGAGGTAAAGCACCGTGCCCTCCACAAAGGGGAAGGGCTTAACCGCGCTCTGGGCGGGCAGTTGCCCGAAGATGCGGGTACGCTCTTTGAGGGGGCCGCGCACCTGCGAGAGGTCGAAGATGTGCGCGATCTCATGGAAAATGACCGCCTCCCACCAGGAGGAAAGCCGGGGGTTGAAAAAGTCAGAGCTGCGGAACTGCCCGGTAAAAATGCCCACCCGGTTGTTGCTGGGGTCGGCGAAGCCGTTGAGGGTATCGCCCACATCCGAGAGCACCAGGCTGATCCGCCCCGGCGGGGCCTCGAAGTCGGCTTTGAGCAGCGCGTAGGCCTTTTCGGCGTAGATGGCGGCCTCGCTGGCCACGCGCTCGAGGCCGGCATGGTAGTGGATATCGAAGTGCTCGGAGCGCAGGGTAAACCAGGCCCGGGTGGGGTCGAACTGGGCCAGGGCCAGCGAGCTAAAGAGCAAAATGACGGCCAGTAAGCGCAACATTGAGCCCAGTATAGGCAATCCAGATGAAGCAGAGACAAATACCCTCCCGCGCGCGGGAGGGTCGGCAAACTTGCTGGAATTAGCGGATCACCTGCGGCACCACCCGCACCTCGCGGGTCTGGCCGTCGCGCCAGACCTTGAGGTTTACAGCCTCGCCTTGCTTCTTGGAGAGGAGCACCGCCCGCAGGTCGTTGATGTTGTTGATGGGGTTGCCGTCGGCCTCGAGCAGAATGTCGCCGTTCACCCCCAGCTCGATGACCTGTCCGGTGCGGAGCTGAAGCTGCACGGTGCGGGTCGCAGGCCGCAGCCCCGCCCGTTCGGCAGGGCTACCGCGCTCGACCTGCTGAATCATCAGTCCGGTATCGGGCAGCCGGTTCTGGCGGCGGATGTTCTCGGGGTACTCGGCCATCGAGAGCAGCGAGAGGGTTACGCCCAGACGAGGCCGGGAACGCACAATCTCTTCGGCGGTAATGTCCTTGCCCGCTTTAAGGTCGTTCAGGTACTGCTTGGCCAGGTTGATGGGAATGGCAAAGCCGATGCCCGCCGACTGCGCGGCCCCGAAAGCCCCCGCCGAACTGTAGATGAAGGTGTTAATCCCGATCACCTCACCGCGGGAGTTGAGCAAGGGCCCCCCCGAGTTGCCGGGGTTGATGGCCGCATCGGTCTGTATTACGGTGGGCACAAAAGCCCCTTTACCACTGGCGCTGCCGTCGTTGGGGTTGCGCCGGATGGCCGATACAATCCCTTCGGTCACGGTAAACTCCAGGCCGAAGGGGTTGCCCATGGCGATGGCCTTCTGCCCTACCCGCACCTGGTCGGAGTCGGCCAGGCGCATGGGTTTGAGCCTTTCGCGCGGGGCCTGCACCCGGATCAGGGCCATGTCCAGGGGTTCGGCCCTACCCACCACGCGGGCCGGGTAGCTTTTGGGGTCGTTGTGGAAGCGCACCGTAATCTGGTCGGCCCCTTCAATCACGTGGTAGTTGGTCAGAATCAGGCCGTCCTGGTCTATGACAAAGCCTGAGCCTGTTCCTTCCTGGGGTTGGGGTTGCAGAAAGGGAGCAAAAAAGCCAAAATCGCCGCTGGCCCGGGGCGCTGTTCGAACCGCCACAAACACCACCCCATCGCCGGTACGCTGCACCACGTCAATGGTGTTGCGTTCGTTTTCTAAAAAAGCCCGGCTCTGGTCAAAAGACTGCGCCTGGGCCTGCACCTGCGGCTCGCTCGAGGCCGGCAAAGAGCTCTGGCTCTTGCTCAGGTTGAACCAGGCCACCCCTCCGCCCACCACCAGCAACAAACCCAGGACGATAGAGTTTCTCATGGACATCTCAAAAACCTCCTCCCCATAGTGTAGCCAACCACGGTGAAGACGACATGAAGTGCAATTATGAAAACACCACAGTCTTGTTGCCGTAGACGATGATGCGGTCTTCCAGGTGCCACTGCACCGCCCGAGCCAGCACATTGCGCTCTAAATCGCGCCCCAGCCGCACCAGGTCGGCTACGTCGTGCCGGTGGGAGACCCGGGCCACGTCCTGCTCGATAATGGGCCCCTGGTCGAGTTCTTCGGTGACGTAGTGGGCGGTGGCCCCGATAATCTTGACCCCGCGGGTATAGGCCTGCTTGTAGGGGTTGGCGCCCACAAAAGCGGGCAGAAAGGAGTGGTGGATGTTGATGATGCGGTTGGGGTAGCGGGCCACAAAGTGTGGGGTCAGAATCTGCATGTAGCGAGCCAGCACCACCAGGTCGGTGTCGCCCAGCAGCTCCAGCATCTGGGCCTCGGCCTCCTCTTTGCGCTCTTTCTCCACAGGCACATAGTGGTAGGGAATGCCGAAGCGCTCGACCTCGAGGCGCAGGTCGTCGTGATTAGAGATGACCTGGGTCAGCTCGCAGGGCAGCTCGCGGTTGCTGTGCCGCCAGAGAAGCTCCAAAAGGGCGTGGTCGTAGCGGGAAACCAGAATGGCGACCTTCTTGAGGTCGGCGGCGTAGGCGATGCGCCAGTTCATCTCGAAGCGGGCCGCCACCCGCTCGGCAAAGGCTTTTTCCAGAATCTCCCTCGAGACATCCAGGTGGGGGGTCTGAAACTCCAGGCGCATGAAGAATAGCCCCCCCTCGGGGTCGGTGGAGTGCTGATCCAGCGCGGTGATGTTGGCCCCGTGGTTGAAGAGGAAATTCGAGACTGCCGCCACGATGCCGGGGCGGTCGGGGCAGGTAATCAGGAGCCGCGCCGTGGTGTCGGTCTGCATATCTGCCATAGGCTAAAGGCTTTGGGCCCAAAGCTCAAGGCATAAATACGCCCTCGGCACACTCTCCCGGACTTTCTTGGTCCACACTCAGATGTATGAAAAAGCTGTTTACGGGCCTGATAATCTTGCTTGCCTCGGCAGGATTCGCCCACCAACCTTTTTGGAACCCCGGTTCCCCTACGCTAGAGCAAGCCTACAAGGTGCTGGAACCCGGTGTCTCAAAGGTGGTTACCAGCCAACTGAACGCAGGTCAGCTTGGCTTCTATGTCCTCGAGCTCTCGGCAGGCTTTGTGCTCGACCTGGGGCTTTTTGTGGGTGCTGCCTGTCCACCCGCCTTTCAACCCCGGATGTGGCTGGTGGGGCCGGGTTTCCAAGGGAACGCGCGCCCACCCTTCCCCACTCCTGAGGGCATGGAGGCCAGGGTATTTTCGGGTGGCTGGCGCGACTACCGGGGCCACGGCCTGGTGGCCCGCAAAGGCCCTGAATTCCGCGAACGGCTCTCAGGCGGAACGTACTACGTGGTGGTCGAGGCGGGGAACGCAGCCGGCTATTACATGATTTCGCTGGGTGGCTCGGAAGTTCCGGGTGGAACGCCCGAGGGTCGGGCGGCGCTGGGACGGTTCAACCGTTGCAGCTAAAGGTTAGCCTGTACCCGCTACCAAAACTTGGGACACCTAACCCCTAGCACACATCTTTCGGCACGAGCACACAGAGGGCTTCAGAAAGAATGGTGCAGTTCCAACGAGCGGAAGGCTGCCCCAGGTGGTTTTGGCAAGTGGTATGTTGGTAGTATGAAAGTCAAGACTTCTATCACACTCTCCCAAGAGGTACTGGCCGCCATTGATAAGTTGCACCCCAACCGCTCGGAGTTCCTGGAGAAGGCCGCCCGGTCTTACCTGCGTGCGCTTCGCCAGGCCGAGCGGGACGCACGCGACCGCGCCCTGTACGAAAAATACGCAGCCGAGCTGAACCAGCAGGCCCTCGAGACCCTCGAGTACTCCGCCTACTACAACGAGGAAGACGAGCGTGCGGCGAGGTGAGCTGTACCTCTACCAGAAGCCGCGCGACTACGACCCCCGCAGGCAGAGGGTGTTTGTGGTGGTCGGGCGTCAGGGGTTGATTGACAGCAGCTACTCCACCGTCATCTGCGCACCGGTCTACAGTCGCTACATAGGGCTTTCGACGCAAGTGCTGGTTGGCGTCGAGGAAGGGCTCAAGCACGAAAGCGCAATCTACTGCGACGAGTTGACCAGCCTGGAAAAAAGCCGCCTGACCAATTATGTGGGTATGCTCTCGGCCGCAAAACTCAAGGAGCTCAACCGAGCACTGGCCATCGCCCTCGAGCTGCCCGAGCCGGACGACTTGGAACCTTAAACCGCTTCGGCCCGCTTGCGCTGGCTAGGGTCGAGCACCCGTTTACGCAGGCGCAGGCTCTGGGGGGTGATTTCCAGCAGCTCGTCGGGGGCCAGGAACTCCAGCGCCTCCTCCAGCGTGAACTTGCGCGGGGGGATGAGCCTTATGTTTTCGTCGGAACCGGCGGCCCGCACGTTGGTAAGCTTCTTGTTGATGTTGACGTTCACGTTCAGGTCGTTGTCGCGCACGTGCTCGCCCACAATCATGCCCACATACACCTCGGTGCCGGGCTCGATAAAGAAGTTGACCCGCTCTTGCAAGCGGAACAGGCTGTAGGCATAGGCTACCCCGGCCTCCATCGCCACTGCACTGCCGGTGGTGCGGGTTTCCAGGCTGCCCACATGCGGCCCGTAGGCGTGGAAGTTGTGGCTCATCACGCCCTCGCCCGCAGTGAGGGTGAGGAACATGGTGCGAAAGCCAAACAGGGCTCGAGCCGGCACGGTGAACTCGGCCCGGATGCGCCCCGATTCTTGTTCCATATGCACCATCTGGGCCTTGCGGCTGCCCAGGGTTTCCATCACCGGGCCAAACTTGGCTTCGGGCACGTCCACCACCAGGTACTCGTAGGGTTCTTGAACCTGGCCGTCGATCTCCTTGAGCAAAACGCTGGGCTGGCCCACCGAAAGCTCGTAACCCTCGCGCCGCATGGTCTCCAAGAGTACGCTCAGATGCAATTCGCCGCGCCCGTGCAGCTCGAAGGTATCGGGCGTAACCTCGATGACCCGCAGGGCCACGTTGGTCTCGAGCTCTTTGGTAAGCCGCTCCCGAATCTGACGGCTGGTGACAAACTTGCCCTCCCGCCCGGCAAAAGGCGAGGTGTTGGGGGTGACGGTGATGCTGACCGTGGGTTCGTCCACCGCCAGACGCGGCAGGGCCTCGGGGGCCTCCCGAGCTGCGATGGTATCGCCAATCTCCACGCCCTCCATACCGGCAATAGCCACGATGTCGCCGGGGGTTACTTCGTCTACCTCGAGGCGCTCTAAGCCCCGGTGGGTAAAGACCGCCACCACCTTCTGGTCGCGGTTGCCGTGCTCGCCCACGATGGTCACAAACTGGTTTTTGCGTACCGTACCCCGGTGAACCTTGCCCAGGGCAATTTTGCCCACAAAGTTGGAGTAGTCGAGGTTGGCTACCCGAAGCTGGAAGGGGCCATCGGCCACTTTAGGGGCAGGGATGTGCTGGAGGATGGTCTCGAACAGGTCGGTCAGGTCGGGCTTGGGGGTCTGGCCCAGCCAAGCCGTACCTTCGCGCCCCACCGCGTACAGGTAGGGGAAGTCGAGCTGTTCCTCGCTGGCCCCGAGTTCGGCCATCAGGTCGAAGGTCTCGCCCAGCACCTCGTCGGGCCGGGCGTCTTTTTTGTCGACCTTATTAATCACCACAATGGGCTTGAGTCCGGCTTCGATGGCTTTCTTGAGCACAAAGCGGGTCTGGGGCATGGGGCCCTCGGCGGCATCCACCAGCAAGAGCACCCCGTCCACCATGCTTAAAGCCCGCTCGACCTCGCCGCCAAAGTCGGCGTGGCCGGGGGTATCCACGATGTTGATCTTCACGCCCCCCCACTCCACGGCGGTGTTTTTAGCCAGAATGGTAATGCCGCGCTCGCGTTCTAAGTCGCCCGAGTCCATGATGCGCACGCCGCCCTCGTCGTGGCGGGAAAGGGCTTTGGCCTGCTTGAGCATGGCGTCTACCAGGGTGGTCTTACCGTGGTCTACGTGCGCAATAATTGCGATGTTTCTGAGTTCCATTGTGTCTCCGGTGGGATTGCCGTCTGGTATGCCGACAGCAGGCAACCCTGTCAGTGTAGCCGAAGAATCGGGGTTTTGTATACAGCAACATTTACAAAGTCTTCACCGCTTTCTGAGCGCGGTTCCCACGAATACCCAGTACCACAAAAACCGTTGTACGGGGGGTCAAATACGCTGCGTACCATACAGCGCAAGGGTGGGAACCGCAATGAGAGGGTCTTTATTGAGCCCCTCTACCTCTGGGTTAAGGAGGTGAGTCAGCGCCTCAGGGCAACCTCTACAAGTTCAACAACTACAAGTTCAACAACCAATCGGCCGCTTTCTCTGCAACCATCAGGGTGGGGATGTGGGTGTTGCCGCGCACCACCCCCGGCATCACCGAGGCGTCCACCACGTAGAGGTTCTCGGTGCCGTAGACCTTCAGGTGCGCGTCCACCACCTGCCCCATGCTGCAGGTTCCGGCGGGGTGGTAGAGGGTCTGGGCGTAGCGGCGGATGTAGGCCGCCAGCTCGGAGGGGGTTTTCACCCCGGCCTGATTGGCGTGGGGCGGGCCCCGGTAGGGGTCGAAGGCTTTTTGCGCGGCAATTTCGCGGGCGATCTCCAGGCCCCTCCGCAGCACCTCGAGGTCGCCTGGCTCGCTCAGATAGCGGGGCTGGATTACCGGCGCAGCCTCCGGGTCGGCGCTCCTCAGGCTGATCAAACCCCGGCTCTGGGGAGCCACCAGGGTGGGGCCAATGGTAAAGAAGTAGCCCTCCTCGCGGTCGAAGCCGTGGTTGCTGAAGAAGGCCGGACCAAAGTGGTACTGCAGGTCAGGGGCGGAAAGCTCGGGCCGGGTGCGTAAAAAGGCCCCCGCCTCGGCCACGTTGCTTACGAAGGGGCCGCTTTGGGTTAGCAAGTAGCGCACGATGTTGGCAAGGCTCTCGGCTTTGTCCAGGCTCACCGGCTGGGTGCTGTGCCAGATGATCGGCAGGGCCAGGTGATCCCAGAGGTTTTGTCCCACCGGCAGATCCTGCCGCACCTCGAGGCCCAGCGACTTCAGGTGGTCGGCGGGGCCGAATCCCGAAAGCATCAAAAGCTGGGGCGACTGCACCGCCCCGCTCGAGACGATCACCGCCCGGCTGGCCCGCACCTGCCAGAGCTGGCCCTGGTGGTGGTACTCCACCCCTACGGCTTTAGTGCCTTCAAATAGGATGCGGTGTACCCTGGCCCCCGTCTGGGCATCGAGGTTGGGGCGCGGCAGGGCCGGCGCCAGGTAGGCCGCAGCAGCGCTATGCCGGGCGCCGTTTTTCTGGTTGACGTGGAACAGGCCTACCCCTTCCTGCACGGGGCCATTGAAGTCGTCGTTCTGCTTCAAGCCCCACTGCTCCGCGGCCTCGATAAAGGCAAAGGAGAGGGGGTTGGTGTACTTGCGTACCTCTACATGCAAAGGGCCCTGGTCGCCGTGGTAGGGGGAGGGGCCCAGGGGATGGGTCTCGAGCTTCTTAAAGTAGGGCAGCACCTCGGCAAACGACCAGCCGGGCTGCTTCCAGTCGTCGTAGTCGCGGGGGTTGCCACGGATGACGATCATGGCGTTGATGCCGCTGCTACCCCCCAGCCCCTTGCCCCGGGGCCAGTACAGGGTGCGCCCTTCCAGCTCGGCCTCTGGCTCGGTGTAAAAAGCCCAGTCGTAAGGCCCCTTGAAGAGCTTGGGGAAGGCCGCCGGAGCCTTGCAAAATAGCCCCTGCATGGGCTCCCCGGCCTCGAGCAAAAGCACCTTCAGGTCGGGCCTGGCCGAGAGCCGGTGGGCCAGCACACACCCTGCCGAACCCGCCCCCACGATGACGTAGTCGTATTCTGGTCTCATTCAACATCATTTTATCGCTCATGCATGTATAACCGGGACAACCCGCCAGGGGTATCTTGAGGAGTTGTCGGAAACGTGATGATTTCAACATCATGGCAAGCCAGCGGACTGGTCTTTATACCAAACTTTGCGTCGGAGCCAGATTACCTGGTGCATACGGGAATCTCTCGCATCTCTTGTTGAGGTGAATGACTAGCCTTTTGCCGTCGGTAGCCAGATACCGACCCGGGCGCCCCCCTCTGGGCGGTTCTCGGCGCGGGCCTGCCCCCCCATCACCTGGGCCACCGCTGCCACCAGGGCCAGACCCAGGCCCACCCCGTCGCTCTGGTTGTTTTTGGTAAAGGCCTCGAAGGCCCGGGGCAAGAGTTCGGGCTCGAAGCCCGGGCCCCGGTCGCATACCCAGAGCCAGATACCCCCAGCGTCGGGCTCGAGCACAATTTTCTCGATACCCCCCGCGTGTTTATGGGCATTTTGCAGAAGGTTCTCAAGCATCACTACCATCAGGTCGGGGTCGGCCTCCACCCACCCGCTTCCTTCGACCTCGAGCCCGCGCTGCTCCAGAAAGGTTTTCAAGTCCAGTGGCTGGCCCTGCACCCGCCCCTGCCCTTCCAGCCGAGCCAGGGTTAGCAAGCCCTGCAACAGCGACTCCATCCGAATGGCCTCGCGCAAAGCCCCCTTGGTGGCCCTGGGCTCTCCTGGTCGGCGCTGCAACACCTCGAGGTAGCCCTTGAGGGCGGCCAGGGGATTGCGCAGCTCGTGCGAGGCCCCATAAGCAAAGCGCCGTGCGGCCTGTTCCTGCACTTTGAGCCGATGCAGGGCGGCCTTGAGCTCGCCCATCAGGGCGTTCATGGCCTCCACCGCAGGGCGGGCTTCGTAGAGGGAGGGGGTTGAGAGGGGCTCGAGGTTTTCGGCATTGCGGCGGGCCAGCTCACGCGAAACCGCATCCAACGGGCGCAACGATCCCGAAAGGCCCCACGCTCCCACAGCAAAGGCCAACAGCGCCAGCAGCCCCCCAATGCTCAGATAGAGCTGCAGCAGACGCTGTGGCAGCGCCGCCACCTCTTCCAAAGGCGTGCCCAGGCCCAAACCCCCCTCGTCGGTGGGAAGCGCCACCCACAGCCAGTTATCCCGCACCTCTCGAAAGCTCTGCCCCCTTTTCAGGGTCTCCTCGAGGCCCTCCGGAAGCCGGTAATCGCCCAGGTCGGTAAAGGCCGTGCGGCCTTCGGGGCCAAGGATAAAGCCCACCCCGCCAAACTCCTGCACGATTTGCGCCAGGTCCTGAATGCGAAGCTGCCCCTGGCTAAGCAAAAAGCCCAGCCTGGATAGGGCCGCTCGCTCGAGGGTCTCCTGCACGGTGCGCTGGGCTTGCCGCACAGTTATAACCCCCAACGGCACCAGCAGCAGGGCCAGGGCCAGCAGTAGCCATAACAAAAGGCGGAGGCGCAGGGTCATGGCCCGCTACTTTCGCAGGATATACCCGTGCCCCCGCAGGGTGTGAAGCAGTGGGGGCTCGCCTAGGGCTCGACGCAGCGCCGAGAGGTGCACCTCGAGGGTGTTGGGCTCGACCTCTTCCCCCCAGACCCGCTGCATCAGGGTCTCCTTGGGCAGGACACGCTCGGCGTGCTCCAAAAAACACTGCAGTAGCTGTAGGGCTTTGGGGGATAGCTCCAGCAGGCGCTCATTTCGGCGGGCTTCCATCTTGCCTGGGTAAAGCGCCACATCGGCGTAGGCAAGCACCTCCTCCAGGCGTTTACTTCGGCGCAAGAGGGCCTCGATGCGAGCCAGCAACTCCGACAGCGCGTATGGCTTCACCAGGTAGTCGTCGGCCCCCTCGCGCAAGCCCTTGACCCGCCACTCCACCTCGTCCAGCGCCGTGAGCATCAGCACCGGTACCGCGCTCCGCTTGCGAATCTCGCGCAGCACCCCAAACCCATCACCCCCCGGCAGCAGCACATCCAGTACCACCACCTCGGGGTTTTCGGCCAGCCGACGTAGACCATCGGCCCCCGTACCCGCCTCCAGAACCTGGTAACCCTCGAGTTCCAGGCCAAGGCGCAGGGCTTCGCGCACCCCGGTATCGTCTTCGATGAGCAGCACCCGGGCCATGCCCCTATTCTGGCAGAAACTACCCCGGATGCCGGTGATCTGGAGGTTAGGGCCTCACTGTCTGGGGGGTTCTCCTTTGCCCTCCGGCAAACCCCGCACGAAAAGTGCCACCCCCTCCTGCAAAAGCTGTTCTGCCGAATAACCGGGCATGTGCTGGGCGGTCATGTAGGCCCCATGCACAATCGAGGCAAAGATGACCGCCAGGGCTTTGCCGTGCCTAGGCGAGACCTGCTCCAATAGCTCGGCCAGTTGTTCGATGCCCCGCCGCATAGCTTCGCGGGCCAGTTGGACGGCCTCGAGGTCGCCCCCCCGGCGGCTCGAGTAAGCGGTCATGAGGGCGGTGAGCGGCTCCACCTGCCCCCGGTAAGCCAGGGCCAGGGCCAGCAAGCGCTGATGCAAGGTGCCTGGCTGGGAAAGCGCCCGCTGGGTCTCCACAAAGCCTTCCTGCAAAAGGGCCTCCAAGAGCGCCCGCTTGGAAGCAAAGTGGTGGTACACTGCGGCCTTGGTCAGGCCCAGGGTGCGGGCCAGGTCTTCCAGGCTGGTAGCAGCGTACCCCCGCTCTGCAAACGCTTTACGGGCGCTTCGCAACAGGGCCTGACGGGTATCCATCTACCTATAGCCTACGCCTTGTTCTTCTAAACGTGCTGTGGCTCCAGCAACAGAAACCTCAACAGGCAGATGCGCAAGAGGGGCACACCCTGGTTAACCCAACCCGCTTTTTTTGCCCCCAAGAGGCGGGTAAACACCCATGGCCCACGCAGTTTACTGGCTTTGGCCCGCCCCAAGCCCCTCCATGCTACATCAGCGAGAAAGCTTGCTCTTGCGTCAAAACAAGTAGTTCACCCCAAAGCGAAGCTGGATACCAAATGCCGTGCCGTAGATACCGGTAGCATCGCTGGCCAGGTAAAGGGTAGGCACCGCCTCGGCAAAGAGGCCCGCATCGCTGGCGGTGCTGTAATTGACCCCTATCGGAGCGCGAATCCCAAAGAAGTTAATGGCTCCTAAGCCCACCCAGTTGCCCCCCAGGCCCCCATAGGGCAACAGACGGCCCGCCCCAAACGGGAACAGCAGGTCTGCGCCCAGCTCGAGGAAGCTGGGATTCAGGCCAATGCCCACATTGGCCCTGGCCCCAAAACCTCCGCCGAGGTTATAGCTGCCCGCCTGCAACATCAGGCTGTTGAGGGAGGTGCCTTCTACCCACTGAAACACCAGGCTGGCCCCCGCAAAAGGCTTTGCGCTTTGTGCAAAGGCCATCCATCCCAAGCATAGCAGGGAAAAAACCGCGATTCGTTTGCCCATGATGGGCCTATTTTATGGCGATTTCAAAACACCAGAGGCCCGACATCGTGTTACATAAAGATTTCATTAGCCAATGCTAAGACTTCCCTCGAGGCTTCTTTCCTAGACTGCCAGATATGCGCCCATCGTACCTGGCCTTGCTGCTGCTAACCCCGCTCCTGGCGGCCTGTGGCGGCCAGAGCGTCTTCCGGCCACCCAGCAACCCCGGCACACCCCCACCCCCTGCACCCGGTGAAAGCTTCGGCATGACCGCCGATCCCTTCACGCTACCGCGGGGCGGCACCGCCACCCTTACGGTGCGGGTCACCTTCAACACCAGCAACCTGACCCGTGTGTTTTTGAATTACCAGAGCAACACGGCGGGGCTCGAGGTCACCCCCAAGGAACAAAATGCCGTGCGGGGCAGCTCCAACACCCAGACCGCCACCTTTACCGTAACCGACCGCAGCGTGGATCCGATGGAAAAGCGGCCCTTTTTCTACATCTACGGGATCGCCTGCACCAGCAGCGGGTGTAACAACCAGTCTCAGCGCAGCGTGCCTATACAGTGGAATATGCCCTAGGAGTCTGGCAAAAAAGGGTTACCAGACGAGCCTGGCTACCAAAAATTACCGCTCATGTATCTTCAGTTGACCGTGCCCAGAGCACCTTCCAGCTCGACGTCCTGGGTGTTGCCCCCGCGCACATACAACCCGCGCCAGGCGTCCTCGGTGGTGAAGAAGCCATCCAGGCGCAGGTCGGTGCCGGGTTTGATGTACTGCTTTAGGGGGCCGATGCCCGAGTTGCGGTCGCCAGCGATGTAGGGGCCGTCGCCGTACAGGTTGGTCTCGAAGTAGCCGTCGCCGTCGGGGTCGAGTTCAGGCTTGTAACGCAGGTGCAGGTTCATAATTTGCAGCGTGCGCCGGGTGCTGGAGGAGTTGTTGGTAACCAGGTCGGTGCAGTTCAGGCTGTTGCAGGCCGTGGCCGGGTTCTGGATGTCAATGCCCATGCCGGGGCCGCTGAATTCCATGCCCAGGGCCTTTACCAAACCCCCATCCCACTGCTCATAGCCCGAGTTGTTGGCCGCGATGCGGATGCGCTTGGAGGCGCGGGTGTTACTTTGCACCTGCTGACCGATCTGCTCCTGGGTGACCTGCTGGCCGGTGCGGGGGTCGGTGCAGGTGTTGGCAAAGAAGGGGTTGTCGCCCTGGTTCTGCCTCGAGGCCCCAAAATCGCCCTTGTAGTTGAGCTCGGCCAGCTTCTCGCCGGTGCGCCAGCGGGTGGCTACCACCACCACGGTGTGGAAACGAGCACAGACCCGCTGGTCGGTGCTGGTCTCGGAGTGGATGTTGATGTACCAACCGATATCGCCATCCCGAATGGCAAAGCCCTTAAACCCCTCGGCCCGCTCGGGCTGGTTGTTGGTGTACTGGGCGGTGTAGAGGAAGGGGGCCTGGTAGCCAATCAGGCCGGGGTCGGAGTTGTGGTCGTGGCGGTAGTAGCACCAGTACACCGGGTCAATCTGGGGGTGCCAGCTCGGATAGTTGCGTCCATCCGGCCCCTTAGCCAGCCAGAGGTTGTCCAGCCAGGAGGGGCAGGTAGTGTTGGGCACGGGACGTTCGGTAATGCCAGAGGGCAGGGCGGGTTCTGCCGAAGGCTGCCCATTGGCCTCGGCCAGCAGCACCCAGTACTCCCCCTTGCCCTCAGGCGAGCCCAGGGTGATTTCGCCGGCCCGGAAGGTGCGGGTGTAGGTGTTGAACTTCTTGCCATCGGCGGCGGTGGTCTCGCCTCTTTGCCAGCCCACCAGCCACAACGCCGAGTTTTCCCAGGCCACCACCACCGTGGCCCCCCGGGTCAGGGTCAGGCGCAGCCAGTCCGCGCGGGTCGAGCTCGAGCCCGGCGCGTCCAGAATGTCCCAGCCGGCATACTGGGTAAAGCGCGGCCCCGAAGGCTGGCTGGGGTTGTTGGGGTTGCGGTTTTTATCGGCCTGGCGGGGCCAGTAGCGCAGCCCGCCGTAACTGGCCCGCAGCCGGCCGTTGTCTTCGCTCACCACCACATAGCGGCTCAAGAGCGTAAGGGGCTGGTTGGTCGGGTGTTGGGTCAGGGACTCGGCCAGAAACGGGCCGTTGGAGCTATCGGGGTTGGGGTTGTCCGCGTACTCTCCACCGCCACAGGCCCCCAACAAAAGCCCCAAACCTCCCAGCAGCGAAAGCATCTTCATTCGTTGCATCTGATCTCCTCCCGTTTGTCCTTTGGTTGTGGACAGCCCTCAGTCACCAAAGTACATGGACTTTTGAGCGTTGCTTTTCTGGATTAACCGCAGCTTAAGAATCAGGCCGCTACAGGCTCAGAAAGCCCTAACCCTGCTCACAAATGCGTTACATGATTAAGACCTGTCCCCCAAACGGCTCTGGGTTTTATCCAGCCGGGGATTGCGTAGAATACAAGGGCGCATGAACGAGCGAGTTTTTTTTGCGGGCATGGCGGGTCAGATGGGGGCGCTGGACGCCTACCGATCCGCCGACCTCGAGGCCAGGGTGTGCCGCTACCTGCCCGAGCTGATGGCCGGGTTGCAGGCGGTTTACCCCGAGGCCCCCGCCGTAGCCGCGCGGGTAGCCGAGGTGATTGGGCGGAGCCTGGCCGAGCGTCCTCAGGATCTGCAGGCTTTAGACCTAAAGCGCATCCACACCCCGGACTGGTTTCAAGAGCCCCAGATGCACGGCTACATCGCCTACACCGACCGGTTTGCCGGCACCCTGAAGGGGGTGGGGCAGCACATCGGCTACCTGAAGGAGCTGGGTATCCGCTACCTGCACCTGATGCCCCTGCTGCTCCCCCGCGAGGGGGAGAACGACGGTGGCTACGCGGTGGCCGACTACCGCCAGGTGCGCCCCGACTTAGGAACCATGGACGACCTCGAGGCCCTCTGCGCCCAGCTTCGTCGGGAGGGCATCAGCCTCTGTCTGGATCTGGTGCTCAACCACGTGGCCCGCGAGCACCCCTGGGCCCTGGCCGCCCGGCAGGGCGACCCCAAGTACCGCGGCTACTTCTACATCTACCCCGACCGCACCCTGCCCGATGCTTTCGAGCGCACCCTGCCGGAAGTCTTCCCCGACTTTGCCCCCGGCAACTTCACCTGGGACGACGAGGTACAAGGCTGGGTCTGGACGACCTTTAATAGCTGGCAGTGGGACGTAAACTGGAGCAACCCCGAGGTGTTCTTGGAGTACCTCGAGCTGATTTTGTGGCTCGCCAACAAAGGGGTGGAGGTCTTCCGGCTCGATGCCATCGCCTTCACCTGGAAACGCCTGGGTACCAACTGCCAGAACCAGCCCGAGGTGCACGCCCTGACACAGGCCCTGCGGGCTGCGGTACGCATCGGCGCGCCGGCAGTAGCCTTCAAGGCCGAGGCCATCGTGGCCCCCGAAAACCTGATCGCCTACCTGGGCACAGGGACACACTACGGCAAGGTAAGCGACCTGGCCTACCACAACACCCTGATGGTGCAGATCTGGAGCAGCCTGGCCAGCCGCGACACCCGGCTTTTCACCCAGGCCCTGCAGCGCTTCCCACAAAAGCCCCCCAGCACCGCCTGGGCCACCTACCTGCGCTGCCACGACGACATCGGCTGGGCCATCTCCGACATCGACGCGGCGGCGGTAGGCCTGAGCGGCCCGGCCCATCGGCATTTCTTATCTGAGTTTTACAGGGGCGACTTTCCAGGCTCGTTTGCCCGGGGGATGCATTTCCAGGCAAACCCCACCACCGGCGACCGGCGCACCTCCGGTTCGACGGCCAGCCTGGCCGGCCTGGAAACCGCGCTCGAGTCGGGCCATCCGCGCCAGATCAGCCTGGCCCTCGAGCGCATCCTGCTGGCCCACGCAGTCTTCATCGGCTATGGCGAGGGCATCCCGCTCATTTACATGGGCGACGAATTGGGCCTGCTCAACGACTACGGCTATGTCCACGAACCCGCCCACAAAGACGACAACCGCTGGCTGCACCGGCCCAAGATGGACTGGGCTAAGGCCGAAAAACGCCACCAGCAAGGCACCGTGGAACACCGGATTTTCCACGGCATCAAAGAGCTGCTCGAGGCTCGAGCCCGCATCCCCCAGATGCACGCAGCCTTCCCCACCCAGGCCCTCTGGCAGCCCAACCCCCACCTGCTCCTGCTCAAGCGCGAACACCCCCAGGGCCGGCTGGTGCAGGTCTACAACTTCAGCGAGCAAGACCAGCCCTTCCCTTTCGAAGCCCTGCGCCAGGAGGGCATTGTGCAGCCCTTCGACCTCATCACCCAGACCCCTGCCCCGGCCTACCTGGAACCTTATGCCCGGCTGTGGCTAACCCAGCACCCGGTATAAAGGAGACTGTATGGAATGGTGGAAAACCGCAACTATCTATCAGATTTACCCCCGCAGCTTCCAGGATTCGAATGGTGACGGGATTGGCGACCTGCCGGGCATCAAAAAGCGCCTCACGTACATCCGCGACCTGGGCTTCGACTGTATCTGGCTCTCGCCCTTTTACAAGTCGCCCATGAAGGACTTCGGCTACGACGTGGCCGACTACTGCGATGTAGACCCCATCTTTGGTACCCTGAGGGACTTTGACGAACTCCTGGCCGAAGCCCACCGGCTGGGCCTCAAGGTCATCATCGACTTTGTGCCCAACCATACCTCCGACCAGCACCCCTGGTTTCTGGAATCCAGAAAGAGCCGCGACAACCCCAAGCGCGACTGGTACGTCTGGCGCGATCCTGCACCGGATGGGGGGCCCCCCAACAACTGGCAGGCCTACTTTGGCGGGCCCTCCTGGACGCTGGACGAAAGAACCGGCCAGTACTACCTGCACCAGTTCCTGCCCGAGCAGCCCGACCTCAACTGGCGCAACCCTGAGGTACGCCAGGCCATGTACGAGGCCATGCGCTTCTGGCTGAACAAAGGGGTAGATGGCTTCCGCATCGACGTGATCTGGCTGTTGGTGGAGGATGCCCTCTTCCGTGACGAGCCCGACAACCCCCACTACAAGCCCGGCGACATCGACCGCTTCCGCCATATCCACATCTACCAGGAAGACCAGCCCGAGACGCGCGAGATCGTGCAGGAGATGCGCGCTGTGCTGGACGAGTATCCGGGCGACCGGGTGATGGTGGGGGAAATTTACCTACCCTACCATCAACTTATGCCCTATTACGGAACAGCAGAAAAACCCGGCTGCCACCTGCCCTTCAACTTCCACCTGATTTTCCGGGGCCTGAACAACTGGACGGCAGAAAACATCCGCGCCATTGTGGAGGAGTACGAGGCCAGCCTGCCGCCTTTTGCCACCCCCAACTGGGTACTGGGCAACCACGACCAGCACCGCCTGGCCAGCCGCATCGGGCACGACCAGGCCCGGGTGGCAGCCATGCTGCTTTTTACCCTGCGTGGCTCGCCCACCTGGTACTACGGCGACGAGATTGGCATGGTGGATGGGCAAATCCCCCCCGAAAAAGTGCAGGACCCCGCCGCTCTACGCCAGCGCGGGGCCGCCGGCGAGCACGGCCTCGACCCAGGCCGCGACCCCGAGCGCACCCCCATGCAGTGGACCCCCTATGCCTACGCCGGCTTCAGCACCCGCGAACCCTGGCTGCCCATAAACCCCGACTACACCGAGCGCAACGTGGAGGCCCAGGACGCCGACCCCGAATCCATGCTGACCCTGGTGCGCACCTTGCTGGTGGTGCGAAAAGAAACCCCGGCCCTCTTGCACGGAAACTACCAGAGCTACAAGGCCCCGGCGGGCGTGTTCGCCTACCTGCGCGGCAGCGAGGTACTGGTGGCCCTGAACTTCACCCAGGAGCCTAAGGCGCTCTCTATTCCCGGAGGGGAAATTTTGCTTTCGACCCACCTGGATCGGTACGGCCAGGTGGAAGGAAGGCTCGGGCTGCGGCCCCACGAAGGCCTGATCGTAAAGCTATGACCAGGGTACTGTTTGTCTGCATGGGCAACATCTGCCGTAGCCCCATGGCCGAGGGCATCTTTCGCCGCAAGCTGCGCGAGCGGGGGCTCGAGGGGGCTTTTGAAGTGGACTCCTGCGGTACCGGCGGCTGGCATGAGGGCGAGACCGCCGACCCCCGCGCCCAGGCCGTGCTAAGCAAGTACAACGCCCATTTTCCCCATGTGGCCCGCCAGGTTCGCGCCGAAGACCTGGAGTATTTCGACCACATCTTTGTGATGGACAAAGAAAATCTCTGGACCCTGGGGCGCATGTTTCCCGCGCACAAGGGAAAAGTCCGCCTGCTTTTGGATCTAAACGGCGGGGGCGAGGTGCCCGACCCCTACTACGGGGGGCTGGAGGACTTCGAGGCGGTTTACCAGATGCTCGACGAGGCGCTCGAGGTCTTCCTGCAAACCCAGGCCCCCTGAAGTCTCCTGCAAGCCCTCGGCAAGCGGCCTGGCTTTTTGTAATGATTCGGTAACAGGTATGCAATACCCCTAAAGACAGGGGGTGGTATGACCAAGCAACTTGGGCGCTGGGAGCACTTTTACCACCAGGCCGATATCGGGGTGCGGGGCATCGGCCCCACCCTGGATGAAGCCTTTGAGCAGGCGGCCCTGGCCCTCACCGCCGTGGTTACCGACCCCGCCCGGGTGCGGCCTAAGCAGGTCATCGAGATTGAGTGTGAAGCCCCCCGGGTCTCGCTTTTGCTGGTGAACTGGCTCAACCGGCTGGTCTACGAGATGGCCACCCGCCGGATGCTCTTTAGCCAGTTTGAGGTGCACCTGAGCCCGCCCGACCTGGGGGGTGCGCTAAGCCTGCACGCCCTGACCTGGGGGGAGCCGGTAGACCCCGCACGTCACCAGCCCGCGGTGGAGGTCAAGGGGGCCACCTACTGCGAGCTCGAGGTTCGGCAGGACGAGCAGGGCCACTGGGTGGTGCAGTGCGTGGTGGATGTCTGACGGAGGCCCTATGGATATATCCCGCCTGGTTCAAAAATCCGAGTTTGAGTGGTGGCTGGAGGCCACCCCCCCCATGCGGGTGCCCGGCATCCTGTATGCCAGCGAAGCCCTGTTGCGCGAGATGGACGACAAGGTGCTGGAGCAGATCGCCAACGTAGCCAGCCTGCCGGGGGTTGTGCAGGCGGTGTACGCCATGCCCGATGCCCACTGGGGTTATGGTTTTCCCATTGGGGGGGTGGCGGCTTTCCGCGAGGAGGATGGGGTGGTCTCGGCGGGTGGGGTGGGGTTCGACATCTCCTGCGGGGTGCGGACCCTCCACACCGGCCTGACGGTAGACCAGATTGAGCCGATTAAGGAAGACCTGGCCCAGGGGCTCTTCCGCCACGTGCCGGCAGGGGTGGGAAGCATCGGCAAGATTCACCTCGAGCCCGCCGAGCTCGAGGCCATGCTGCAAGGTGGGGCGGTATGGGCCGTGGAGCGTGGCTACGGAAGGCCCGAGGATTTAACGTACATCGAGGAGCAGGGCCGCATGGAAGGGGCGCTGCCCGAGCAGGTCTCCGCGCAGGCCAAACGGCGTCAGGCCGACGAGATGGGCACCCTGGGCTCCGGCAACCACTACCTCGAGGTGCAGCAGGTGACCGAGGTGTATGACCCGGTGGTAGCCGAGGCCTTTGGTGTAAAGGTGGGCGATGTGCTGGTGAGCATCCACAGCGGCTCGAGGGGCCTGGGCCACCAGGTTGCCACCGACTTCAGCAAACAGATGATTCAGGCCGCCCACAAATACGGCCTCGAGCTGCCAGACCTCGAGCTGGCCTGCGCCCCCATCCAGTCCGAAGAGGGCCAGGCCTACCTGGGGGCCATGCGGGCCGCCATCAACTGCGCCCTGGCCAACCGGCAGATCCTGACCCACCTGGCCCGCGAGGCCTTCGCCTACCTGCTGCCCCAAGCCGACCTACGTCTGATTTACGACGTCTCGCACAACACCGCCAAGCTCGAGGAACATCTGGTAGATGGCAAACCCCAGCGGCTCTACGTCCACCGCAAAGGGGCTACCCGCGCCCTCGGCCCCGGTCACCCGGCCCTACCGCAAGCCTACCGGGCCGTCGGCCAGCCGGTGCTGATTGGCGGAACCATGGGCACCGCCTCGTACATCCTGGTGGGCACCCAGGAGGGCGTGGTCCGCTCGCTAAGCTCGTCCTGCCACGGGGCCGGACGGGCCATGAGCCGCCACCAGGCCCTCAAGCACTGGCACGGCAAGGAAGTGGTGCGCGAGCTGGGCCAGCGGGGCATCATCGTGCGCAGCCCCTCCCCCCGCGGCGTGGCCGAGGAAGCCCCCGGCGCCTATAAAGACGTAACCGCAGTGGTGGACGCCGCCCACGCCGCCGGACTCTCGCGCAAGGTAGCGCGGCTCGAGCCCCTTATCTGCATTAAGGGGTAATACCAGATTCGGTTAGTTCGTTACCGAACGGTGATGAACTAACCCGACCGAAGGGATGCGCTTTCTTCGCCGAGCGCAGCGAGGGGTGTGCTCTAGGATTCAAAAAGATAGCCCCTTGATGTTTTTTGTTTGAAGAGTATCTTTTTGAATCCGGTATAACCAGCAAGTTCTTTGGAGCCTCATACTGGGTTACGTCGCGGGCTTCATCAGGAGAGGTAAGCCATTGCAATTGCCTTTCCCACAAAGGGCTTCAATTGGCCCGGCTTTATTGAGACCTGGATAGCAATGGTTTCAACACCAAAAAAATACCGAGCCTGGCTTCACAGACTCGGTAGGGTCGAGAACACGCAGCTTATGGCAGGCTCTTTAGCCACTGCCGGTACTGCTCAATCTCGCGGCTCTGCACGGCGATGACCCCCTGGCAGAAGCGCTTGAGTTCGGCCCTGGCGGCTTTTTGCAAGCACAGCTTGGACATATCCACGGCATCCTGGTGGTGGGGAATCATGCCCTCTAAAAAAGCCCGGTCGGGCGAGCTGCCGTGTCCTGGCATCATGCCCATCAGGGACTCGTCCATCATGGGCTTCATGTCGGCCCGCATCATCGCCATGTAGCGCTGGCTGGGGGCTACGCCGTACCAGCTTCTGAGCCAGCCGGTAAGCTGGGTAATTTCCTTGTTCTGTACTGCGATAATTTCCTGGGCCGCCTTGCGGATGCGGGCGTCTTTAGAAACTTTCAGGATGGCCTGGGCCATCTCCACCGCGCCTTTGTGGTGGTCAATCATCATGGACATGTAGGCGATATCGAAGTTGCGCCCCTGGAGCTTTTGTAGCTCGGCCATGGCCTGCATGGTCATACTGCCGTGCCCGGCATGGTCGGTCTGGGCCAGGCTCCACCCCAGGAGCAACACCATAAGCATTCCCAAAAATTTCTGCATCGTTTCCTCCCTAACTAAGCAAGCCCCTGCGCCAGCTCTCCCACCGGGGCCACAACCTTAGGCCCAAACGGCGGCCTGAAAGAACGCAGGCGCAGGGCGTTGGACAGCACAAATAGCGAAGAGAGGCCCATGGCCGCTCCGGCCAGCATGGGCGAGAGCAGCCAGCCCGTAAATGGGTACAAGGCCCCTGCCGCCACTGGAATCAGGAGCACGTTGTAGGCAAAGGCCCAGAACAGGTTGAGCTGGATGTTACGCAAGGTGGCCCGCGAGAGCGCAATGGCGTTCGGCACACCCCGCAGGTCGCCCGAGATCAGGATCACATCGGCAGTCTCGATAGCCACGTCGGTTCCGCTGCCAATGGCGATACCCACATCGGCCTGGGCCAGCGCGGGCGCATCGTTGATGCCATCGCCCACGAAGGCCACCTTTTGGCCCTTGTTCTGGAGTGCCCGCACCGCCTCGGCCTTACCGTCCGGCAGAACCTCGGCCTGCACCTCGTCGATACCAAGCTGGCGGGCAATGGCGTGGGCGGCGCGGGTATGGTCGCCGGTAATCATAGCCACCTTGAAGCCCTGGCGGTGCAGGGCGGCAATGGCCTCCGGGCTACCCTCTTTGATGGGATCGGCCACCGCCAGAATCGCCGCCAGTTTTCCGTTAATTGCGGCGTAGAGGGGGGTCTTGCCCGCATCGGCCAGGCGGGCGGCCTCGCTACCGAAGACCGAGACATCCAACCCCAACCGCGCCATGTAGCGATCAGCCCCCACGTCCACGCGGACGATCCCCGGTTGGGACAGACCGCTATCGCGGCTGTTCACCGGGCGGACGATCCCCTCTTGGGACAGACGGCTATCGCCGCTGTTCACCGGGCGGACGATCCCCGGTTGGGACAGACCGCTATCGCGGCTGTTCACCGGGCGGACGACGCCCACCTGGCCGCTCACCCCGAGGCCGGGGAAAGCCTCGAAGCCCTGCGGCTCGCTGAGCGGTAGCCCTCTGGCCTGGGCCACCTGCACGATGGCGCGGGCGATGGGGTGCTCCGACTTCTGCTCGAGGGAGGCCACCAGCGCGAGCACCTCAGCCTCGTTGAAGCCTGGGGCCACCTCGAGGTCGGTCAGTTCGGGCCTGCCCCTTGTGAGGGTTCCGGTCTTGTCGAGGGCCACCACCCGGGCCTCTTGCAGCGTCTGCAGCGCCTCACCCTTGCGGAAAAGCACCCCCAGCTCGGCGGCCTTGCCGGTGCCCACCATGATGCTCACCGGGGTGGCCAGGCCCATGGCGCAGGGGCAGGCGATAATCAGCACCGCCACGGTGTTGACCAGGGCAAAGGTGAGGGCATTTTCACCGCCAAACACCAGCCACACCAAGGCCGTAAGGGCAGCGATGGCCAGCACGATGGGCACAAAGACCGCCACCACCCGGTCGGCCAGGTTCTGGATGGGGGGTTTGGAAGCCTGGGCGTTTTCGACCAGCCTAATAATCTGCGCCAGCACGGTGCCTTCGCCCACCGCCGTGGCCCGAAAGGTGAGGGTTCCGTTCTGGTTGATGGTTCCCCCAATCACCCTGTCCCCCTCGGTTTTACGTACCGGGATGGGCTCGCCGGTGATCATGGACTCGTCCACGTAGCTCTGTCCCGAGACCACCACCCCGTCCACCGGGATTTTTTCACCGGGCCGAACCACCACCAAATCGCCTGCCAGCACCTCGTCCACGGGGATTTCCCGCTCGAGCGTCCCCTCCACCACCCGCGCGGTCTTGGCCTGCAGCGAGAGCAGCCGCCGCATGGCTTCGGAGGTGCGGCCTTTGGCCAGGGCCTCGAGGTACTTGCCCAGGAGTATCAGGGTAATGACCACCCCCGCCGCCTCGAAATAGGCATGGCGGGCCTGCGGGGGAAAGAGGCCTGGAAAAAGCACCACCCCCAAGCTGTAAAAGTAGGCCGCGCTGGTGCCCAGCATCACCAGGCTGTTCATATCGGGCGAGCCTGAGCGCAGGCTCTGCCAGCCGTGGCGGTAAAAGCGCAGGCCCGGGCCAAACTGAATGGGGGTAGCCAGGGCCAGCATCACCCAGTTTAGGCTGCTCATCACGCCGTGCCCAAAGGTGGCCATCAGCCAGGCCTCTAGGGGTGGGAAGAGCATCGGCAGCATGGCGACCAGGAAGAGGGGCAGGGCGAATACCGCCGAGATGAGCAGTGCGCGGCGCAGATCGGCCACTTCTTTGGCACGGGCCTCGCGCTCGAGGTCGGCCCGGCCCTGGCCCGTTCCCAGCTCGAGCACGCCGTAGCCCGCCTCGCGGATGGCCCGCTTGAACTGGGCCACGCTGGTGCTGGCCGGAAGGTACTTCACCCAAGCCCGCTCGGTAGCCAGGTTGACGCTGGCCTCCAGCACCCCCTCCAACTTCTTCAAGGCCCGCTCCACCCGGTTCACACAGGCCGCGCAGGTCATGCCGGTCACGCCCAGTTCGACCTCGGCCACCACCGGGGTGTAGCCCGCCTCGCGCACCTTCTCCAGCAGGGCCTGGGAGGTGGTCTTTTGGGGGTCGTAGACCACGTGAGCGTGCTCGGTTGCCAGATTGACCGAGACCGCCTCCACCCCTTCAAGCTTCTTCAGCCCGCGTTCCACCCGGTTCACACAGGCCGCGCAGGTCATGCCCTGGACGCCGATTTGCAGCTCTTTGCTCATACCTTACCCATAGCCCTTAGCGGTACTTGAGAACCTCCATCAGCTCTTCCACCATCTGCTTGGTGTCGCCCCGCTGGGCGGCGCTGGCTACGTGGTGCTCGAGGTGGCTCTTGAGCACCATCTCCCCCACCTTGTCGAGGGCCCCCTGCACGGCCTTGATCTGCTTGAGCACGTCCACGCAGTAAGGCTCACCCTCGAGCATCTTGAGGACGCCCTCGAGGTGCCCCCTGGCCGAAAGCAGCCGGTTGCGGGCCTCCTGGCGCACCTTGGGGTCGAGGTGCAGGGTGTGTTCGTGCGTCATTCAAGCCACCCGAGCGGTATAGCCCTCTTCCTGCACCGCCTCGATCAGCTTCTCCACCGGCGCCGTCCCGCTCACGGTAGCCCGGCCCTCTTGCAGCGAAACCTCCACCTGCTCGACCCCCGGTACCTTTTTGAGGGCTTCGGTCACGTGGCGCACGCAGTTGTTACAGCTCATACCTTCAATCTTGAGTTGGGTCATGGTCACCTCCACGGCCCCAGTATACCCTCCCCCCCTGGGGTGGGGTAAGGACAAAAGTCACGATTGCCTGGACGAAGGTAACGCTTCCTTCAGCTTCGGTTAAGAATCCACCATGCCTCCCCTTCAGTTTTCAGGAGCATCCTCTAAAACAGGAGGAAGAGCCATGTACAAGACCCTGCGCAACCTCGCCGGACTCACCCTGTTGGGCCTGCTGGCCGCTTGTGGAACCCAGCAAACCCAGAGCACCCTAACCCAGGCCGATGCCCAGGCCCTCTCCGAAGCCGCCCAGGGCGACCTGCAACTCACCGGCGCCATGCTGGGGGATGCCAGCAGCGCAGCCTTGAGCGCCCAGGGGCAAGTAGACAGCCTGGATGCCAACGCCCAGACCTGGGGTCTGCCCCGCCGCATCCACCTGTTCTTGCGGGCGGTAGGGGTGCTGTACCTGCCCCCTTCGGGCAGCGGGAACTGCGCCATCAGCACCAGCCCTTCCCCGCTAGTAGATGCCGACGATGATGGTGTGCCCGCCAACGCCACAACATCCTATGATTGCAGCTACACTGGCTCCGGCGGCATCAGCTACAACCTGAATGGCTCCATTAGCCTCCAGGACACCAACGACAACCAGCCCTATAGCGGCTATAGCGTCACCTTCACCAATTTCAAAGCGCGGGTCAGTGGCGACAACCGCTCCGTGGAGCGCACCCTGAACGGTAGCTACTCGATTGACAAGCAAGACGCCACCCTCTTCAAGATCAGCAAGAACTACACCCATAGCGTGAGCAAGACCGTTTTCAACAACACCTACACCGGCTCGCTGGTCTTCAACGTCAGCAAGACCTATGCCCCCGACAACGACGGCAACAGCAACCCCTGGGATGCCGGCACCATCACGGTGGACAAAAACAACCCCGGCAGCGCTACCTGGACACGCGGCAACAACACCCGCAGCCTGATCTGGTACACCGACCCCACCCTGCACTGGAACCGCACGGCCTGCCAGAACCCCCTGGGTCGGATGATGAACTTTGACAATGGGGCTAAGGAATTTGTCTACACCAACCCGGCAGGCCAAACGTCTACCCTGCGGATCGAGTTTAGCGGCTGCGGCCAGTTCAGCGTGACCCTGAACGGGCAGCCGGTGCAGCCGTAGCAAACGCCAACCAAAGCCACCCCCGTACGGGGGTGGCTTTGTCTATCGCACTCTTCACAGACGTGGCCTCCCCTCCAGGAAGCCACTGTGCTATGCAGGGTCAAGTTGGCAAGCAGCTCGATGATTATGAAGAGTGCTCTATTTACGGGGCCGCTTGATGGTCTCGATCTGGGCTCCGTTATGCAGCACAGAAGTGAAAAGCTCCCACAGGTTTACCGCCAGCTCGGGCTCGGTGGTGAGCTGGGTAAAGCGAAAATAGGCCGCATCGCCTGAGGGCAGCACGAAGGTGGGTGTGTCAAATACCCCCAGCTCACCGGCTTGTTCCAGGTCGCGGGCCAGCTCGAGCCGTCGGCTCTCCTCGTCTTCCAGGTCGGCCATAAAGCGCTCCAGATCCAGCCCGGCCCGGCTGACCGCATCCACCAGGGTCTGGTCTTCGTCCAGCTTGCGCCTTTCCTGGTGACGCAGGCGAAACAGCTCGAGGGCAAAGCGCAGGTGGGCGGCCTTGCCTTGCTGCCGTGCAGCATGGGAGGCCAGGAAAGCCCGCAGCGATCTGGGGCCTTCCAGGGGTTGTTCGACCAGCTTCCAGGTCGGAGCATTGCGAGGAAGACTGGCATTCTCGGGGTGGTTGCCCTGCTCGAGGCTGTAGTGCCGAATTTCAAAGTCCAGGGCAAGCTGGGGGGCCACCACATAGGCCAGCTCGAGGCCCCGCCAGGCAAAAGGGCACAGGTAATCGAGGTAGACCGTAACGCGCTGCATCTTCAATCACCAAAGTACTCGTAGGTGTGCGAACCTTCCAGGCCCAGCATCAGGTCGAGGTTCTGCACCGCTGCCCCCGAAGCCCCCTTGCCCAGGTTGTCGAAACGGGCCACCAGCAAAGCCTGTTCCTGCGCGGGGTTTTCGTAGACGAAGAGCTCGAGCAGGTTGGTGCCGCTCAGGGCCTCCGGGTCGAGCACCGGGTGGTACTGGCCGTAGGTTTCCAGGGGCATCACCCGCACGAAGCGCTGGCCCTGGTAGCGCACCACCAGGGCTTCGTGCAGCTCGGCAGCGGTCACCTTGTTGGGCAGGGCCCAGAGGTGTACCGGGATGAAGTCCAGCATGCCCTGGCGAAAGCGCCCCACCGCCGGGGTAAAGATGGGGGGGTGTTGTAGACGCGAATAGTGGGTCATCTCGGGGATGTGTTTGTGGGTAAGCTCGAGGCCATAGGCCCGGTAGTTCCCCGCCAGCCGGTGCTCTCCCCGGCCTTCCATGGCGTCTATTAGCGACCGCCCCCCGCCGGAGTAGCCCGAGATGGCGCTCACCGAAGCGGCAAAATCCGCAGGCAGAAGCCCCCCGTCCACCAGGGGCCGCAGCAGGGCAATCACCCCGGTGGGGTAACAGCCGGGGTTGGAGACGAAGCGCGCTTGGCGGATCTGCTCGGGCTGCTCGGGGCTTAGCTCGGGAAAGCCATATACCCAGCCCTCCGCCACCCGGTGGGCCGAGCTGGCGTCCAGCAGGCGGGTATGGGGGTTTTCCAGCATTCCCACCGCGGCTTTGGCCAAGTCGTCGTGCAGGCAGAGGATGGCCACATCCACCGCATTCAGCAGGCGCTTGCGCTCGAGTTCGTCCTTGCGTTTGGCAGGATCAATCGAAATGAGCTCTATATCGTCTCTATGCTGCAAACGGGCCCGGATTTGCAGGCCCGTAGTCCCGGCCTCGCCGTCAATGAAAACCTTGGGTTTACTCATGGGTTTTCCTTATTTGGCCCCCGGCCCAGGGCGACCAACCAACTTTCGAACGTGTGGGTGCTCATGGTTCGGCTGAATGCCCAGCCCTAGAAGCATCTGTCGAAGAAGAAACACTTGGGCCAGCGGTGACTTTACCTGCGGCTGGCCCACCTGCTTGCGCACGCGCTCGCTCTGCCCCATTACCCTAGCTTAGCAAATGGTACAGCAGCGCCTTCTGCGCGTGCAGCCGGTTCTCGGCCTGGTCGAAGACGCGGGACTTCTTGTGCAGGGTGGCTTCCTCGACCACCTCCTCGCCGTAGTGGGCCGGTAGGCAGTGCAGGAAAATGCCGTCGGGGTCAATCAGGTCGAGCATAGCCGGGTTGACCTGAAAACCGGCAAAGTCTTTGATTTTGCGCTTCTGGCTGGCCTCGGCCTCCTGGCCCATCGAGACCCAGACATCGGTATAGAGCACCTGGGCGCCCTCGGCCGCCGCCAGGGGGTCGTGGGTCAGGGTGATGTCGGCACCCAGCTTGAGCGCCTCCATATAGATGATGGCGTTGGGCTCGTAGCCGCGGGGGGTGGCAATGGTCAGCTTGGCTCCAGAGAGCACCGCGCACTGGATATGGGCGTTGGCCATGTTGTTGCCATCGCCAATGTAGGTAATCTTCAGGCCCTTGGTGTTGGGAAAGGTTTCCTCGATGGTCTGGTAGTCGGCCAGCAGTTGCACCGGGTGCAGCAGATCGGAAAGGCCGTTGATGACCGGCTTTGAAGAATACTGGGCCAGCTCCTCGAGGGTCGAGTGCAGGTAGACCCGGGCCATGATGCCCTCCACCCAGCGCTCGAGGTTGAGGGCAATGTCGCGCACCGGCTCGCGGGTGCCCAGGCCAATTTCGGAATTGGTCAGGTTAACCGCGTGCCCACCCAGTTGGTTCATGGCTACCTCAAAGGTGGTGCGGGTACGCAAGGAGGGCTTCTCGAAAATCATAGCCAGGGTCTGGCCCTCGAGGGGCCGCAACCCCTTAAAAGCCCCCCGCTTCATGGCATGGGCCGTATCGAGCACCGCCCGGTACTCGGTAGGCGATAGGTCGAGGTTGGAGAGGAAGTCGCGGCCTTTCAGGCTGGCAACCGGCTTGATGACATCAACCACAGGTACCTCCACAGGTGCCCCGCGCGCATAAAAACACACGCCTGGGGTTTGATTATACAAAGATCGGGCCCAAGCAAAACCTAAAGCAGCACGAGAGCTCGCCGGACACGTTGGTTGCTATTTATGGCGGACTGCTCCGAGCTAGATGGTCTCCAGCGCAACTTCAACCATCTGGTTGAAGGTCTCCTGCCTTTCTTGGGGGGTGGTCTTCTCGCGGGTAATCAGGTGGTCGCTGATGGTAACGATACACAACGCCTGTACCCCAAACTTGGCCGCCAGCGTGTAGAGCCCTGCGGCCTCCATCTCTACGGCCAGTACCCCAAACTGGGCCCAGAGCTGGTAGGGGTTGGGCAGGTCGTGGTAGAAGGTGTCGGTCGAAAGCACGTTGCCCACATGTACCGGCATACCCCTGGACTGGGCCTGCTCGTAGGCGCGGCGCATCAGGTCGAAGGTGGCGATGGGGGCGTAGTTCTGCCCCGAGAATCGCAGGTTGTTGATGGAAGAGTCGGTGCAGGCGGCCTGGGCGATGACCAGATCGCGCAGCTTGAGGTGCTCCGTGATGGCCCCGGCGGTACCGACCCGTATCAGGGTCTTGCAACCATAAAACTGAACCAGCTCGTGAATGTAGATGCTGGCCGAAGGAATGCCCATTCCGGTGCCCTGCACGCTAACCCGCTTGCCCTTGTAGGTTCCGGTATAGCCAAACATATTGCGCACCTGGTTGTAGAGCACCGGATTTTCCAGAAAGTTCTCGGCGATGTACTTGGCCCGCAGGGGGTCTCCCGGTAGCAGAATGGCTTCAGCAACAGCGCCTTGCGGAGCGGAGATATGTGGCGTCATGCCTGTACTTTATCCTGTTGTACCGGAATCACAAAAGTACGGTAAGGTTTTCCGCCAGAATCCAGACCTGCGTTCTGCCCCAGGCCTTCGCCGCCACCAGTCTACTTGGCGTACCCATCCGACCCCTCCTCGCTCGACTGCCGCAGGACGGCCAGCTCGAACTGGGTGGGGTTTTGGGCATGCAGGCGGGCCGTCTGATAGTCCACCCGGCCCTGGTAATACAGCGCCAGCAGGTTCTGGTCAAAGCTCTGGTAGCCCTCGAGGCCCTGTTCGCGCAGCACTTCGCGCAAGCGGTCGGTCTGGCTAGGCTGCTTGAGGGCCTCGCGGATACGCGGGGTCATGGTGATGACCTCGGTGATGGGAACCCGGTTGCCATCGGTGGTGGGCACCAGACGCTGATGAATGATGCCGAGCAGGCTTTCGGCCAGCAGCACCCGGTTGATGTTGCGCTCCCCCTGGTTAAAGAGCTCGAGCATTCGGTTCAGTACGCTGGTACTATCGCTGGAAACGAAGGTTGAGAGCACCAGGTGGCCCGTGTAAACCGCATTGAGCACTGCCGAGGCCGTGGCTGAGTCGCGGATTTCGCCAATTACAATCACATCGGCATTCTGGCGCATGGCCGCCAGCAGGGCCTTCTCGTAGGAGACCGCGTCGGAGCCTATTTCGCGCTGAATCACCGCAGAACGCTTGGGCCGGTGCAGGTACTCGATGGGGTCTTCCACCGTGACGATAATGCGGGTGTGGTGGGTGTTAATTTCGTCTACCAGGCGGGCCAGGGTGGTGGATTTTCCTGCCCCAATGGGCCCCGTAACCAGCACCAGACCCCGGCGTTGTTCGCGGAAGAACTCGAGGTACCCCTGGCGCAAATTAACCTTGCTGAGGTCGGTATCCTCACTGCTGAGGGTGTGCAAAACAGCACTGATGGAACCCCGCTGGTAAAACAGGTTAACCCGTAGGCGGGTCAGGCCCGGCAGGCTATAGGCCACATCCACCTGACGAAAGGTGCGCAGGCGGGCTTTTTGTTGCGGTGTGCAGAGTTTTTCGACCAGGCTGGCCGTGAACTCGGGGGTAACCAGGCTCTGGCTGACGGTTTTTAGTTCATCTCCAATGCGGGCCAGCACCGGCATGCCGGCGTGAAGATGGATATCCGAAGCACCTTTATGTACCAGCAAGACGAGCATTTCTTCAAAATGCATAAGCGACCAAGGCAAAGGTTATCACTTTTTGCATAACCCCCTGCTCAAAATTCAAACCACCCGGCGTTACGTGTGTGGGCAAGGCTTTGCTTATGGCTTCTCCACGCGGCAAGGCACGCCATGCGGGGCTTTGGGCGTATTTGGCGTGCATCCCATCACCCAATCTACCGGAATGCACAGCGCGCGCCCCGGTGATAAAGACCTGCTGCTGCAAGCTGGAACATCCATTCCCGCGCCCCCAAGGGCAAGGGGCTTCTTGGGGCTGGTACAGCTAGTCGAAGGAAAAACCGTTGGCCAGCTGGGCCACCGGACGACCGGAGATGCGCTGCACAGCCTCGGGAAGGAGCGGCAGAATCACCTCGAGGGAGTCCTTGCTGCCTTGCGGCCCCCCTGGAAGATTGACGATCAGGGTTTTGCCGCGCACACCCGCCACCCCTCGAGATAGCACTGCCAGGGGGTTTTTCTTATAGGTTTCCATGCGGATCAGCTCGGCGATACCAGGGGCTTCTTTCTCCAGCATTTCGCGGGTGGCCTCGGGCGTGTGGTCACGGTTGCTGAGGCGGATGCTGCCCACCGTCAGGATGACATCCAGGCCATCGCGGTCGGTCCAGAGACGCAATACGCGCTTTATCTGAGCGGGCTCATCGGGAATAATCTCGTAACTGGCAATCTCGTAGGGCCCCAGGGCCAGGATCTCGCGCAACACGGCGTAGGTGCGGTCTTCAATCTCGCCGCGTGCTTCACGGTCGGAGATGGTGAGGATACCGACTCGAATCATTTAGTACAGAGTTTAGACCATAATGGTGTTAGCTTTGGGTTATATGTGGCACGAGAGCGTAACCCTGGAGGGTCGTTATATCCGGCTAGAGCCTTTGAACCTGGGGCATGCCCCGGCCATGCTCGAGCACTTCGATGCCGAAATGGTGCAGTATTTGAGCAATGCGCCCAGGGAGGCCACTCTCGAGGCCATGCAGAACTACATCCGCACCCTGCTGGCGGCCAAAGACCGGGTCAATTGGGCCATCATCAACAAGACCAGCGGCCAGATGGCAGGGCGTACCGGCTATGTGCGGGTCAACCCCGAGTACCGATCTTTAGAAACCACCACCTGGATTTTTTCCCCCTTTCAGGGGGGGTACGCCAACACCGAAAGCAAATACCTGCTGCTACGGAGGGCCTTCGAAAACCTGGGGGCGATTCGGGTGCAGTTCAGGGCCGATGCCCGCAATGTGCGTAGCTGTAAGGCCATCGAGAAGCTGGGCGCCACCTTCGAGGGTATCTTGCGTAAAGACCAAATTTATCCGAGCGGCCTCATCCGCAACACTGCGGTGTACTCGATTATCGACGACGAATGGCCCCAGGTGAAACAAGCGCTCGAGGCCCGGCTTTATCGCTAAAGCGCGGCTATCTAAAGCCCCCGTGCAGGGCCTGGTTTATGCCCGCAGCAAACCTCAAATCTGCCGCAAATCTTCCAGCAACTGCCAGCCCACCTCTTTGGGCGTGGCCTCGAGGTAGGGGCTTAGCTCCTGGCTCACCCATAGGGCCAGGGGTTTGAGTTCGGCGGGCTCCTGCTCGGTGCGCACCAGCAAGGTGACCTGATAAAACTGCTGGGTCTCGGTAGGGGTGCCGTCCTCGAAAAAGGTCATGGGAGGCCGTACCTTGTCAATCAGCACATGCACCTCCCCCAGCCGGCGGGGAATCGCCTCACGGGGGTCAAAGGGGAGTTCCTTGGGGTGCCACAAGTACCCCTGAAAAAGCTTGATGGCTTTCATCGCAATCACGTATCCGATTTTCGCCGCAGAAACAAAATACAAAAGTGGCTTTGGTCCGCCCCTCTGGAGAATACCTACTCCACCCGTGCCACCTCCACCCCATCCCGCAGGTACACCCTGGGCAAACGCGGGGAGAGCCGCACCGCAGGCTCGTAGCTCACGGTTCCGGTGAGCTCGGCCCAGCCCCACAGGCTGCTGGTGGGGTCGAAATCGGGGGTAACCACCTCAAACACCTGATCCAGGCTTACCGGCGCTGGAATCTTCACGGTAATCTGATCCATCGAGACCCGCCCCACCACTGGACAGATGCAAGGCTGGGGGTTCAGAGCTTCGGGTTCTGGGTAATAGCGAACCGTGGCCCGGTTGAAGACCAGGCGGGGCATTCCATCGGCATAGCCCACCGGCAGGGTGGCAATCCACTCGAGGCCCTGGGTGGTGTAAAGGCCGCCATAGCCGATTCTGCGCCCCGCCGGAAGCGCCTTGACCTGGGTGGGCTTGGCCAGCAGGCGGGCAATGGGTTTCAGTCCCAGACCCGGCAGCAGGCCGTACAGGCCGATGCCCGGGCGCACGGCACTAAAGCCGTAGGCGCTGTAGTTGAGGGCTCCAGCTGTGTTGCACAGGTGGTAGAAGTAGCCCGGCCCAAAAACCCGCCGCACCTGCTGAAACTGGGCCGTCTGCTCTCTTGTCCAGGGCTCATCTTCTTCTGCATCAGCAAAGTGGGAGTAGATGCCCTGGATGAGCAGGTTTTGGTAGCGGGCAAAGCGTTCTTTGACCAGCGCGGCCTCCTGGGGCTGGAAGCCCACCCGGCCCATGCCGGTGTCGAACTCGAGGTGCACCCTCACCGGTTTCCCCAGCGCGTTGAGGGCCTCGGCGCTCTCGAGGGTGGAGATAGAAGGAATCAGGTCTAGCTCTACCACTTCCTGGGCTTGTTGGGGGTGCAGGCTTCCCATCAACAAAATGCGGGCCACAATACCCGCCTTTCGCAGTTGGCGGGCCTCCTCGGTGGTCGCTACCGCCAGCCCCCAGGCCCCCAGGCGCAGCAATTCCTTGCCCACCTCCACCGCTCCATGGCCGTAGGCATTAGCCTTGACCACCCCAACCACCTGCACATTGCCCGCCCTGGCCCTTATCAGGTTGAAATTGTGGGCCAGGGCGTCAAAGTTTATTTCCAGCCAGGCAGGGCGCATGACAGACAGTTTACGGTCAAGCAGTGGTAGCCCAGAAAGGGTTATGGTGGTTGGCTTGCTGGCAAAACAATTCCAGGGCAGACCGCCAAAGTGTTTCTTCACCAATGGATCGGGCGAACGGGATGCGCTCTTATCACGGTTCCCAACAATTACCCTACGCGCGTTTACCCAGTACAGCAAAAACCGCTGTACTGGGTATTCGTGAGAACCCCTCTTATACCAGATTCAAAAAGATACTCTTCAAACAAAAAACATCAAGGGGCTATCTTTTTGAATCCTAGAGCACTCCCTTCGGTCGGGTTAGTTCGTCACCGTTCGGTGACGAACTAACCGAATCTGGTATTATATGAACCCCACCTGAAGCTTTCTGTTTAGGGCAGGTCAGAGCCGACCGAATGCAAGGGCAGCTCCTGGCGCAGCTTCAGGTGGGGGCCCCAGCAAAAAGAACAAATCGAAGACATTTTACTTCAGTTCTACTTCCACATTGGTCATTTGGAAGTCTTCAACCACCACGCCCGTGGCCTGCCCAGTTACCGGAGCGCCGCCCACAGCAGCGCTTGCGCTCACGCTGTAGGTACCGGGCGGCAATGTGGCGAAAGTATATTTGCCGTCTGGGTCAGCCTGGCTGCTCGTAGCCACCGTAACACCGCTGGCATCCTTTACCTCTACAGCTACGTTGCTGGGAGCCGAGGCCGATTTGAGCGAGACCCTAATCCCACCGGTCAGTTCAAATTCGGCATTGACTGTGGTGGTGGTATTGGCAGGTATCGAGACAGTTTTCCGGGTCAGGTAAACCACGCCCTCGGGGGTCTGAAAACGGAAGGTAAACTCGTAGGAAGCCGGCGCTGCCAGCGCCAGGAAGCTATACAAACCATCGGCGCTGGTGGTGGTGAGGTAGGTGTTGTTGGCCGACCGGGCCTCCACCAAAGCATCCTGCACGGGGCGGCCCCCTTTGAAGGCAACCCTGCCGTTCACAGCACCAGAAGCCACATCACCGCTGGCTTTGACCACTGGCTTAAGCATGTAGCGGCCGTTGCCCGTTCGCACCAGCGAGCGGCCGAGGTCGAAGGCCAGCGTAAGGGTGGTGATGGCATCTACCCGCACGTCGAGCCTACCCTGGATTACCAGCTTGAGGCCGGTTTGCTGTCCGCTGGGGATATGCAACGGTATCTTGCTGCCATCTTTCATGACCAGGTAGACCGATAGGGCTTCGGTGCCCGGCTCGACGGGCGAAAACAGGCGGAACTGGGTGTACACCCCTGCCGGGATGGTGCCTTTTACTATGGGCGTAGCTCGGTTCGACAGGGTCAACAAGTCCAGATCGGGCTTGCCGTCTGCATCGCTGTCGCCCAGCGCGGGGTTGGGCTCGAGGCCAACCACCCGTCCCCCCTCCCCTACCAGCTCAATGCGATCCAGGTTGACCACCACCCTGGCAATCTGTGAGAGGTCGGTTTTGGGGCGGTCCAGCGGCTTTAGGGAAGACACCGACTGAACCAATGTGCTGCTCGACAGATCGGCGGCTACCAGCAGGGCCTGAAAGTTGGGCTGTTTGACACTGGCAGGCGAGGAGTTACAACCTGCGATGAGTGGCGCCAGCAAAAAGGCCACAAACAAGCTCCGGAAAAATGTAGGGTTCATGCTTCCTCCGGCCAGGTTCCCACCCCAGGGGGCTAGAACCGGACTAAGCAGAGTCTAGTAAGGGGCAATTAATCGGGGGTAAACGCCTCAGGCATTATGAGCGCAAAGTAAAGACTTGGTAAAGGTTGCACCCCTGCCCCACCGGCTACCCATCCGGGAGGCCACTGTGTTGTGCAGGACAAAGCAATCTAGTTGTGAGCAGCTCAATACTTGTGAAGAGCGCTCTAAACTTTACGAATCTTCATGCTCTGCACCTGGCCGGTTTCGGCATTGATGCGGAAGATTTTGTACTCGCGGGTGCGGGCCGCATCGCCTAAGCTCAGGTAGGCGGTGGGCTCACGTACCACAAAGGAAAGCGTGACTTCCCAAAACTGATTGTCGGGTGTGAGCTCGACCTCCTCCAGCCGCAGTTCGGGAATTTGCTTTTCGCTAAACAGGGTTTGGATATACTCGGTGGCAATCTTGACCGCTTCTTTGACCTCGAGCATAGATAAAGCGATTGTACCGCACCAGACGTCGCCTCTGGTGTAAGCTAACTAGCGTGCCGCGCAAAATTATCCTCGACTGCGACCCCGGACACGACGACGCCATCGCCATGATGCTGGCCCTGGCCAGCGAGGAGCTCGAGGTTTTGGGTATTACCACAGTTTTTGGCAATGTGGGCCTCGAGCGCACCACCCGCAACGCCCTGGTGGTGCGGGAAGTGCTGGGCAAAAGGGTGCCCATCTATGCCGGATCCGACCGCCCTTTGGTGCGCGAGCGCATCAGTGCCGAGGCCGTCCACGGGGTCTCGGGGCTGGAAGGCCCCCACCTACCCACCCCCACCGGCCAGGCCGAGCCCCTGCACGCCGTACATTTCATCATCGAGCAGGTGCTCAAATACCCCGGCGAGGTCACGCTGGTACCGGTGGGCGCCCTGACCAACATCGCACTGGCCATGCGCCTGGAGCCCCGCATCATTCCCCAGATTCGCGAAATTGTTCTGATGGGCGGCTCAATTGACATCGGCAACTGGACCCCCAGCGCAGAGTTCAACATTCTGTGTGACCCCCATGCTGCCAAAATAGTCTTTGAGGCCGGGGTTCGAGTGGTAATGATGGGTCTCAACCTGACCCACCAGACCGTGGCCCATCCCGCCCGGATAGAGCGCTTCCGTGCCCTAAGGACGCGGGTGGGGACGTTTGTGGCCGAGTTGCTCGAGTTCTTCCGCGAGCATCATATAAAGCGCTACAAGTGGGACGGAGCTCCCATCCACGATGCCTGTGCAGTGGCTTATTTGTTGCGCCCCGAGCTGTTCAAAACCGCCCTGTTTAACGTGGAGATTGAAGCCAACGAAGGACTGGCTTTCGGGCGCACGGTCTGCGATTACTGGCACGTGACCGGCAAAGCGCCCAACTGTGAGGTGGGCCTCGAGGTCGATGTGGATGGTTTCTACGACCTGCTGGTAGAGCGCATCGCTCGCTACGAATAGTCCAGTTTGTTGTCGGTGGCCCAGGCCCGCGCCTTCGGCTGGCTGCGTCCGGTATAAGCTATAGGCCATGAGCATCGTCGTGGTTGGGAGCATCAACATGGATCTGGTGGTACGGGTCAAACGGCATCCCCTGCCAGGAGAAACCCTGTTGGGCTCAGACTACGAGACCCACCACGGGGGCAAAGGGGCCAACCAGGCGGTAGCAGCCGCCCGCATGCTGGCCCGCAGCGCCCAGCCCAGCAAAGGGGTCATTTCCGGCCAGGGCCTGGGCGTGCGCATGATTGGGCGGGTTGGGCAGGATGAGTTTGGCAATCAGCTTCGCAACGCCCTCAAGCGCGAGGGCATCAACGTACACGCCACCATCCCCATCGCCGCCCCCACTGGGGTGGCCTTTATTGCGGTCAACGAAGAAGGACAAAACACCATCATCGTCTCGCCTGGGGCCAACCACCGCCTCCGGCCCGAAAACCTCTCCCCCGCCGAGTTCGAGGGGGCGCGGGTGGTGGTATTGCAGCTCGAGATTCCCCTCGAGACCGTGCGCCGGGCTGCCGAGCTGGGCCGACAGGCCGGGGCCAGGGTCATCCTCAACGCCTCGCCGGCGCAGCTACTGCCCAACAAGCTGCTCGAGCACACCGACATCCTGGTGGCAAACGAAAGCGAAGCCTATGGCCTGACCGGGGTACAGCCCGATTCGCCCGAGATGGCCCTCGAGGTAGCCCAGGTACTGGCCGAAAAAGTGCCCACCGTAATCATCACCCTGGGCGAACAGGGCGCGGTATGGGTAGCCCCCGAGGGCAAAGGCCACCAGCCGGTTCCCAAAGTAGAGGCCATTGATACCACTGGGGCTGGGGATGCTTTTATTGGGGCGCTGGCCACCGCCATCTGCGAAGGCAGGTCTCTGTCCCGGGCCGTGGAACTTGGCTGTGTGGCCGGGGCCCTGGCAGCCACCAAGGCGGGGGCCCAGTCTTCGCTGCCCTGGCGTGAGGATGTATTCGCCCGGCTCGAGCCCTGAAGGCTACCCATCGCCCGGCCTTGTTTTTGATAGTCTGCAATTGGTGCTGCTATCGATCTATCATCTAACGGAGTACGTTTACCCTGATGAAGCGCGGGACTCCTTCAACGAGCTGTGGCTCTACCCGGTAGACGACCATCGCCAGGGGCTTCTGGAGTTTCGCCTTCACATCGCGCCCCACACCATGCCCCGTAGCCGCCAGGATTATTTTCATAACCGGGTCTACAGTTTTCATGTCAATCACCCCCACCAGCAACTGCGGGTGGAAATGCAGGCCAGGGTTTTGACGTTTACCGCGCCAGAGCCGCTGCCAGTGCCAGTGCAGGCCCTGAGCAACCTGGAATCCAGGTTTTTTGAGTTCCTGGCCCCCACCCCCCGGGTGCCCCTGCATTACAACTGGCTCGAGCTGCTGAGCCTGCGCCGCCCCCACCCTCACGAAAGCCTGCACGCTTACTTGCTGGAAGTAACCGAGCATCTGTATCGGAGCTTCCGCTACGACACCACGGCCACCCAGGTAGACACCCCGCTCATCCAGTTTGTGGAAGGCAGGGCTGGGGTCTGCCAGGACTACGCCCAGGCCATGCTGGCCGTGCTACGCAGTGTGGGGATCCCAGCCCGGTATGTTTCGGGATACCTGGCTACCGGGGTGGGTTCACAAGGCAGCCATGCCTGGGTTGAGGCCTTTGTGCCAGGCTCGGGCTGGTATGGCTACGATCCCACCAACAACTCGGTCATAACTGAGCGGTATGTCAAAAAGGCCCACGGGCGCGACTACGACGACTGCCCCCCGATCAAAGGGCTCCGCCGGGGCGGCGGCAAAGAGCACCTGCAGGTGTTGGTCAGGGTCGAGGCGGTGTAACGCTGTCCAGGAGACATCCGCGCATAGTGCACCCATCTGTTCCAACCAACACAGCGCGTCGGCGTGGTTGTGGCTTTGTTGCCGAGGGAAATGGCAATTAGGGTTCAGCCTAGCGGTTGCGGGCCGGACGCAAGGCGGTCTGGGTGGGCAGGCGGTAGCCGTGGTCGTCAGGGGCATCATCGGTCGCGGCAGTAATCACCCGGCCCGACTTCAGGCGGGTTCCTTCGCCCACCAGCCAGACCGCACCCCAGGGGCGGTAGGTGCTGGTGAGGGTATCTTTGAGCACCCTGCCGTCGGAAAAGCGGATGGTGCGATAGACGTTCACTGTGGCCCCCTCGGCAGCCCAGTCTACCTGCACAAAGCGCTGGGGGGGCAGGTCGGGGCTAACGATGTAGCGGGTAGGTGGCGCGGGAATACGGGTTAGTGTAACTGGGCTGCTCCAAGTTACTTCGCGGTCTTTGCTGCCAAAGATGCGGAAAGTAATCTGGCTGCCGTTTACGCTGCTCTGGATCAGCAGGTAACCCGGGGTATCGTTTTTGAACTTGAGGTCCAGGGAAGGCAAAAACACCGCAGCATCGAGGCCGGTAGGCTGGTAGTAGCGAACCTGGTAGCTGTGCGGGCGGCGCTGCACGATGGGCAGGCCCGAGAAGTACGCTGCGCGGAAAAGGGTGGTCGAGACCTGGCACATTCCCCCGCCCACCCCCTCTACCGTCTGCTCACCGGAGATAACAAAGGCTTTTTTGAAACCGGTGCGTTCGGAAACCTCGCCCATCGCCCTGGCAAACGAGAAGGTTTCGCCGGGAGCAATCAGCACGCCGTTCAGGCGGCTGGCCCCGAGCTGGATGTTGTAGCCGCGTTCGTAGGACGAACCCGCAAAGGAGGTGGTGGCCTCAGCGAGTAGCTGGCGGATGCCGAGGCTGTAGTAATAAGGGGCCCCCAGGGGGTGCAGGGTGTGGTTTACAGGCAGTAAAAACTCCGTCTGGCCTGCCTTCAGGGCCTCGAGGTAGCGCTTTTTGGCTTCGGCCAGGTCGAAGCTGTGGCCCATCTGATCCTGTAGCACCCAGTCTTTTAGGGTGGCATTGTAGCGCCAGCGGGCCTCGAGCGCAGGCCGGGCGGCCCTGGTCAAGAGGGTTGGAAGCTGCCCCACCCCCCCAATCTTGATGCGCTGGGGCACCCCGATGGTCACAATCTGACCTTTTTCGATGCGGTTCTCCAGGGCATAGTAAACGCCATCCGGCCCCGCCAATGCCAGAGAAATCAAGCAAAAAACACCCAGAATAGCAGCCCGCATACCCCACTGTACAACCAAAAATGCTCAAAAGCAGGGCAAATCAACCCTGGCCGCGCGCATGCCGGGCGATCCAACTCTGCAGCACGGCCTCATAGTCTTCTGGCGAAAGGCGGGGCCGCTGGTAAAACCCTGCCTGCAAGCGCTGCCGCTGGGCCTCAAACAGAATCACCGCTGCCGCCACCGAAACGTTGAGGCTCTCTACCATGCCCATCATGGGAATCAAGATGTGGGCATCGGCCCGCTCGGCGGCTTCGGGCGACACCCCCCATTTCTCGGTGCCCAGCAGGATGCAGGTAGGGCGGGTGTAGTCGGCCTGGCGATAGTCCACCACCCGTTCGGAAAAATGCGCCGCCAGCACCTGAAACCCCTGCGATTTCAGGTGGGCAAAAGCCGAGGCCACATCGGGGTGAATCTGCAAACCCACCCACTTGGCCGCCGAACCGGAGGTTTCGTTGAAGGTTTTGCCTTTCAGGCTGAGGTTCTCAGCTTCCTCCAGGTTGGGGATTCCGTGCCGGGCTGGGATGGCGTGGGCCTCGAGCACCCCCACCGCATCGCAGGAGCGCAGAATGGCCGAGAAATTGTGGGGCTTATGCACCCGCTCCATCAACACCGTCAGGTCGGGCTGGCGTTTATCCAATACTGCACGAATCCTGGCAAGGCGTTCAGGCGTCACAAGGGTTTATTGTACCGTGCCAGAATAGCTTCATGAAAGCTATTGTGGTTGAGCAAAACGGCCCGCCCGAAAACCTGCGCTACCAGGAGGTGCCAGACCCCAGGCCCAAGGCCGACGAAGTGCTGGTGCGCACGACCCTTACCAGCCTCAACTACGCCGATGTGCAGGCCCGGCGGGGCGGCTACGAGGCGGGTTCACCACCCCCCTTCATACCGGGGCTGGATGCGGTGGGGGTTGTGGAAGCCCTGGGGGCAGACGTAACAGGCCTGAAGCTGGGACAACGGGTGGCAGTGTTTACCAGCGGGGGCTCGTATGCCGAAAAAGTGCTAGCTAAAGCAGTGCTGGCCTACCCGGTTCCTGCCAAGCTTCCCGACGAGGCTGTATCGGGCCTGACTGCCCTGGTTACGGCCTACAACATCCTGACCTGGGCCGCACGGCTGCAAAAGAACGAGACCGTGCTGGTGCATGCCGCTGCCGGAGGGGTGGGCAGTCTGGCGGTACAGATGGCCAAAGCCCTGGGTGCGGGGCTGGTCATTGGCACTGTGGGGGATACAGCCAAAGCCGATGCTGTTCGCCGTCTGGGGGCCGACGAAGTGCTGGGGTATGCGGATTTTGCCGAGCAGGTGCTGAAGCTTACCAAACAACAAGGCGCCGATGTAATTCTCGACTCGGTGGCGGGCGAGGTCTTTAATCGGGGAATGCAGTGCCTGGCTCCTTTTGGCCGAATGGTGGTGTATGGACATGCCAGTGGGCAGGCCGGCAGCTTTGAAACCCGCCCGCTGCACCGCCAGAGCAAAGCGGTCATCGGCTACAGCAGCGGGCACTACCGCCGCAGTCGGCCCGCGCTTTTGAGACCCACCGTAGAGGCCGTTTTTGCCCTGCTCCAGGCCGGGCAGGTTCGGCTTTTGGTTGGCGCGCGCTACAGGCTCGAGCAGGCCGCAGAGGCCCACGCCCTGATGGAAAGCCGCCGGAGCACAGGCAAAATTTTGCTTTACCCCTAAACTTCGCGCTCGGTGCGGGTGAGGGGCCAGCTAGACACTTCATTGAGCGCGGCAATTTCCTCTGCCCCAAGCTGCAGTCCGGCGGCTGGGAGCAGGTCTTGCAACTGCTGAACCGTATTGGCCCCCACAATCGGGGCGGTAATGAAAGGGCGCGACAACTGCCAGGCCAGGGCCACCTGCGCTGGATGGGCCCCGTGTCGATCGGCGATTTCCAGCACCTTATCCAGAATCTTCCAGTTTTGCTCGCTAAAGCGCCCACTGGCAATGCCCTGGGCCCGCACGCTCTCGGGCAGGGGTTGGTCGCGGCGGTACTTGCCGGTGAGGAAGCCACCCGCCAGGGGGCTGTAAGGGATTACCCCCAGGCCATAGGTCTCGCAAACTCGAGCCAGCTCCCGCTCGAAGTTCATCCGGGTAGGCATAGTTAGGCTGTACTCAGGCTGGATCGAAACAAAGCTTTCGAAGCCGTGTTTATCGGAAGCCCACAAGGCCTGCATCAGGCGCCAAGCCGAAAAGTTGGAGCAGCCGATGTAGCGCACATAGCCTTTATGCACCAGGTCGGTCAGGGCCGAGAGGGTTTCCTCGATGGGCACCTGATTGTCAACCCAGTGCACCTGGTAAAGGTCGATATAGTCCACGCGCAGGCGGCGCAAGCTGTCTTCGACTGCCCGCATGATCCAGGCACGTGATAGCCCCTCGCGCTGCAGGGGGTGGTTGCGCCCCTCGGAACCCCCCGGCCCCATCGGACCCCGTACCTTGGTAGCTAAGACCACCCGCTCACGCAGCCCTCGACTTTGCATCCAACGCCCAATAATCTCCTCCGAGACCCCACCCGGATTGCCAGGTGCCCAGGTGCTGTAGATGTCGGCGGTATCAATCAGGTTGCCTCCCGCCTCCACAAAAGCGTCCATGATGGCAAAGGAGGTGGGTTCGTCGGCAGTCCAGCCAAACTGCATGGTGCCGAGGGCGATGGGATGAACAAACAAACCCGACTTTCCCAGTTTGCGGTAGCTCATAGGGCTTGATTCTACGCCCACAGCGTTCCAGATGACACCACGTTCTCCACCCGCAGCCGCCTGGCTGCTGCCCTACGAAGTGGCGGGCCGCCCTACACATCTGGGTCGGTTATCGTCAGCTTTGGTATAAGGGGCTCCCAGTGCCCATTAGCTGGCGGTGAATGGGTTATGGGCATTGGCCCGCAAGCGCTCGATCAGGGGGCGCAGCAGATCGCGCTTGAGCTTGAGCGACTGGCGGTTGACTATGAAGCGGGCGGTGGAGTGGGCCAGCACCTCGACCTCGAGCAAGCCCGCCGCCCTGAGGGTAGCCCCGGTCTGTACCACATCCACCACGGCATCGGCCAGCCCGGTGAGGGCGGCCAGTTCGACATTACCGGCCAGCTCGATAATATCGGCAACTATTCCCCGTTCACGCAGTACCTGGGCGGTAAAGCGGGGGTACTTGGTGGCAATGCGGCGGATGGGCCCGCTAGAGGCAGGGTGGCGGATGAGGGAAAGGCGGCAGGCCCCTGTGCCCAGGTCAACCGGCTCGTACACGTCCCGACCCGACTCTAGCAGCACATCGTTGCCCACCACCCCCACATCGGCAATGCCCAGATCCACATAGGTGGGCACGTCATGGTTGCGCAGCTCCAGAACAGCGATGCCCCCTTCGTTACCGTGCAGCAAGGCCCGCCCATTTTGCACTGGCGGCAGCTCGAGCCCAGCCTTCGTTAGCGCCTGGTAGCCGTCGGCGAAGTTGCGCCCTTTGGGCAGGGCTACCACCAAAGCATAGCGTCCGCGAATCATCCCAGCTCCCTTATATCACAAACCGCCAGCTTCGATTCAGGGAGCGCAGCAGCACCTTTACGAACCTCAATGGCTGTCAAAGGCTACGACAGCACAGGCTTGGCCGGGTCTTCGGGGGTCTGGTCGTGGTCGGGGATCAGGGCTTCTGCCTCGCGTATCACCCGGAACAAGTAGCCCCCCAGGCCCACCGCCATACCCAGCAGGCCGCTCATAACCAGCAGCAGCGCCATGCCAGCCCCCGGCCCCACCCCCACCAGGCCCCCAAAAAGACCAACCAGGGAGCCACCGGGCATCATGGCCGGGGTCAGCACCCGGTCGGCCAGCGGACCCGCTACCAGCATAGACAGCGGCCCGGCTACCCAGGCAATCATGCGGCGGGCGGCAAACACCTTACCCTGCACGTCGGGGGGCACTTTGGCCTGCCAGATGGCCTGGTTAGAGCCGTTCAGAATGGGCACAATCAGGGCGAACATGAAAGCACAGGCAGCCCAGATCCACACACTCTGCCCCAACCCCAACAACACGCTTCCAAAAAGGCTCGAAAACACCCAGCCCAAAAGCACCCCATGTACCTTGCGCCGGGGGCCACCCCAGGTCGAGAGCAACACCCCACCCAGCACCCCGCCAATGCCCGCAGCACTTTGCACGGTAGCCAGTGCGGTTTCGCTCGAGGCCGTGCGGGCCAGAATCATTGCGGCCATAATGGCCGAGCCCAGGTTGGCCACCAGATTGCCCAGCAGAAACACCGTCTGCAGACCCAGCAGGCTCGGCCTGGCAAAAATGAAGCGGAAACCATACAGTGCCTCACGCAGCAGACTTCCCCGGCTTTCCAGGCCAGCGGCGCTTTGCTTGGGTTGGGGCACCTGCACCAGAATTAAGGTGACGAAGGCAGCCACAAAAGTGACCAGATCCAGCAGCAGAATGCCCCCTAACCCCACCAGCCCCAGAAAGATACCCGCCAGAATGGGTGCCCCAATACCCGAGGCCGACTCTGCCAGCGAGAGCAGGCCGTTGGCCCGCGCATAGTCCTTCTTGGCTACCATGGTCGAGATGGCCGCAGAGTAAGCAGGCCATTGAAAAGCGCTGGTCAGACCGTTCAGGGCCCCTACCACGTACAGGTGCCACACCTCCAGGCTCCCACTCAGGTAAAGCAAAAACACCGTCAGCGTGCCCAGCGCAGCGCCCAGATCCGAGATCATCATCATGAGCTTGCGGTTGGCCCGATCTACCCAGGCCCCAGCAAAGGGCGAGATCAGGATAAGCGGCACCATATAGAAAAAACCCATCAGGGCCAGCGAGGTAGCCAGCCCGGTTTTTTCGAAGGCCCAGATGGTAAGGGCAAACTGGCTCATACCGCTGCCCACCAGCGAGACCAGTTGCCCCAAGGCCACCAGTGTGAATCCCCTTAGTCCGGTCAAATGCATAGCTCTTTGAGCCAGGGCAGGCTATTCGGGCCCTGGTGCCTTTCCATGGTCCAAGTTTAGAGAAGCTCTACTCAGCAAATAAGACAAGATTTTGAGTAGAATGCAGGTGTGTCCAGCACAAGCGAAAATACCAGGGTGCTCGAGCTCAACAATGCGCTGGCCGCCCGTATTCTGGCCGACCCCGAGGTAGCTGTCTTCCTCAAGCCCTTTATGCATGGGCCCACCACCGTTAAGGCCGCGGCCGAAGCGTTTAATCTGCCCATTCAGACCATGCACTACCGCGTGGGTCAGATGCTTAAGGCCGGTCTATTGCAGGTGGTGGCTGTATCGCACAGGCAGGGGCGACCCATCAAGCAGTATCAGGCCACCTCCACAGCCTTTCGCTTTCCCCTAAAGCTGGTGCCCCAGCGTCTCCTGGAAAACCTGACCAGCCATGTGTTCTGGAAAGCCCAGCTCGAGCGCAGCCTGGAAAAAGCCCTGCAAGCAAACACCCACCAGGCACACATGGTGGTCTATCGCAACCAGGACGGGCTGCTCACCTGGAGCTCCCACCCGGATGATGAGGCAGAAGAGCCCGAAGTCCTGGGCCTGCAATACCCAGCCACCTTCAACCTCTGGACCGGAGGCCTTATGCTTGACCGGGCCGATGCCAAAGCCTTACAGCGTGAACTATGGGAACTCTACGAGCGCTATGCCCATCGGGGAGGTGCCGAAAAATACGTAATGCACCTGGGCCTGGCCCCAAGCTTCGAATAGCCAGGGCGCTGCTCGTGTCCGGGCACCGATAAAACTACCTCAGCCCTGCATAGCCTTGACGCATAACGCATATGGGTGTATGATTTTTTTATCAGCCCCGGAAATCGGGGGTTTTTTATTTAACATGGGCAAAGAGCGTTTAGACAAAATACTGGGGCATCTGGGCGTGGGTACCCGCAAAGAAATACACAGGCTGGCTCGAGCGGGCCTGATTACCGTCGATGGCGAGATCATCACCGACTCGGCCTTTAAGTTCGACCCCAGCCTCGCACGCATCGAGGTGGCCGGGGAGCGCTTGGAGTACCAGACCTATTTTTACCTGATGCTCAACAAGCCTGCAGGCTACATCACCTCTACCAAGGATCGCGACGGCATTCCCATTACCGCACTGCTGCCCGAGGAATTGCAAAGGGACGACTGGATGCCAGTGGGCCGCCTGGACAAAGATACCGAGGGGCTCTTGCTGCTCACCACCGACGGCGAACTGCTGCACCGGCTGACCCATCCGCGCTGGAAGGTGACCAAGCGCTACTACGTGGAACTGGCCCGCCCAGCCACCCCCGACGATGTGGCGGTGTTTGCGGCAGGCGACCTCGAGCTCGATGGTGAGGCGCTTCAGCCAGCAGAACTGCACCTGAGCCCCGACCCTTACAAGCCCGACCCTTACAAGGTAGAGCTGGTCATTCGGGAAGGCCGCTTTCACCAGGTCAAGCGGATGTTTGCCGCCAGAGGTAATGAGGTTACCTACCTGAAGCGGGTGGCTTTTGGGCCGATCTGGCTTCCCGCCGACCTGCCTCTGGGTGGCAGCCGCAAACTGACCGCCGAGGAAACCCAGGCCCTGTACCATGCGGTGGGCCTGGCAAATGCAAAATAAGCCCATCTAGGGCTATGCCTTAGGATGAAGGCATGTACGACTTCCTTCTTTCCATCCACAACATCGCCCGCTGGCTGGTGCTGCTCGCGGCCATTTATCTGCTTTACCGCAGCCTCAGTGGGCTCCGCAGCCGCAGTTATGGATCCGCCGACCGCCAGGCCGGCCTGATGTATACCGCTTTGATGGACACGCAGCTGCTGCTGGGCATTTTATTGATGGTTCTAAGCCCCCTAGTACAGAGCGCGCTGGCCAACCCTGGTGCTGCCATGCAGAATGACCAGACCCGCTTCTTCCTTGCCGAACACTGGGTGCTGATGCTGGCTGCAGTGGTGCTGGCGCATGTGGGTAGCGTCCGCGTCCGAAAAGCCGCCGAGGCCCTGCTCAAACAGCGTCAGGCCCTGATCTGGTACGGCTTGAGCATAGCGCTGATGTTGCTGGGCATCCCCTGGTGGCGGCCCCTGCTGCGCCTCGGCTAGGCATCTCATGCAAATCAATAGAGGAGGCTTTGGCCTCCTCTATTGGAAGGGACTGCGGGTTTATTTCTTGACGGTTTCCTTCAGGGCCTTGCCAGGCTTGAAGGCAGGGTACTTGGAGGCGGGGATCTTGATCTTCTGGGTGGTGCCAGGCTTCACACCGGTACGGGCTTTACGGCTGCGCACTTCGAAGGTGCCGAAGCCGGTCAACTGCACTTTATTACCAGCCTTGAGGGCGTCTTCGATCTTGCTCAGGAAAGCGTCCACGGCGGCTTTGGCATCTTTTTTCTTCAAGCCAGCGGTGGCGGCTACTTGGTCAATCAGGTCGGCTTTGGTTTTGGTTTTCTTTGCTGCGGCTCTTGCCATACTGTTACCTCCTTTATTTTCCCTTCAGCACGGAGTGTAGCACACCTGATATACAAATCGCAAGCACCAGAGCAGCGCGGAGGGCAATTTCGTTTCGGACAGAATGCCTAAACCGTGGGCTTTCTGTGGTATTCAGGGGGCAAAAGTGCGGTCACGGCTGCCTCGAGCTGGCGTGTAACCTCCTCCAGGGTCTTGTGATCGGTTTTCCCCGGAGGTATGGCAATGGGATCGCCGAATACCACACGAACCGGTCGCCGCAGACGCGGCCCCTTGCCCACCGGCCAGGCTTTGTCGCTGCCGATGATGGCCGCCGGAACGATCACGGCACCCGTACGCAAGGCAATGGCCGCCACCCCGGTCTTGAACGGCTCGATAAACCCGGTGCGGCTGCGACGCCCTTCGGGAAAGATACCAAAGGCCATGCCGTTTTTTAGAACGCGAATGGCCGCCTTAATGGCCCCCAGATCGCCCGCCCCCCTCGAGACCGGAATCACGTACAGGCGTGGCAAAAGCCAGCGCAGGATGGGGTACTTGAACACGTCGTCGCGCGACATATAGCTCACCACCCTGGGGCAGGCCACCCCCATCACCACCGGGTCGAGGAAGGACATGTGGTTGGAAGCCAGTATTACCGGGCCTTCCATGGGAATTTTCTCCGCGCCTTCCACCTTCAAACCAAACAGCACCTGCAGCAGCACTCGAGCCAGCGCTTTGGTGTTGTGGTAAACCCTTAAGCCATACTCGTACATCGCGCCCCATCATAAGCAGAAAGTCGGGAATCGAGGGCCAAAGCACAGGCACTCAGGCCATTTTCACCACCACCCGCCCCCGCACCTGACCTTGCAGGATGGCCTGGGCCCGTTCCGGCACTTCTTCCAGGCTAACAACCTGCATAGCTTCTTCCAGCAAGGGCCTGGGCAGGTCGTGGGCCAGACGCTGCCAGGCCTCCAGGCGCTTTTCCCGGGGGCACATCACCGAGTCGATGCCCAGCAGGTTCACCCCGCGCAAAATAAAGGGGAATACGGTGGTCTCGAGCTTCACCCCACCCGCGTTGCCGCAGGCTGCCACGCTGCCGCCGTAGGCCATGCGCGGCAACACCCCGGCCAGCACCGCCCCGCCCACGGTGTCCACCGCCCCGCCAAAACGTTCGGACTCGAGCGGCTTGCTGGGTGCTGTCAGCGCAGCGCGATCCAGAATCTCGCCCGCACCCAACGACCTCAAATGGGCTTCTTCACTGGTGCGGCCGGTAGAGGCCACCACCCGGTAGCCCAACCGGGCCAAAAGCGCGACCGCCAGGCTGCCCACCCCACCCGCTGCGCCAGTAACCAGCACTTCTTTGCTTTTATCTATCGCATGGGCCTCGAGGGCCATCACCGCCAGCATGGCGGTAAAACCCGCCGTGCCGATGCCCATAGCCTGCTGCAAGGAAAGCCCCTGGGGTAGAGGCACCAGCCACTCCGAGCGCACTCGAGCCAGTTCCGCCAGCCCGCCCCAGTGCCGCTCCCCCACCCCCCAGCCGGTCAGGATGACCGAGTCGCCGGGTTTGTACGCGGGCGAGGCCGACTCCAGCACCGTTCCGGCCAGGTCAATGCCGGGAACCATGGGGAAACTGCGGATCACCTTGCCTGCACCTGTAATGGCTAGGCCGTCCTTGTAGTTGAGGCTGCTGTAGGCCACCCGCACCAGCACATCCCCTTGCGGCAGTTCATCCAGGGTAGCCTGCCGAATCTGGGCGGTATAGGGGTCGCCCGATTCCACTACCAGGGCCTTGAAGGTTTGCATGGCCCTAGATTACCCGATGAAGGCTGGACGAAAACAATTCGGTAGTAGCTCACATGTTTCCGCTGGCGGTGTTAGGCTTTTGGTATGCGTTCTCCACTGGTCAGCGCCCAATGGCTGCACGATCGCCTTAACGACGAGCGGCTGCGGATTGTGGACTGCCGCTTTTCCCTGCAAGACCCCCTGGCCGGTCGGCAGGCCTATGTAGCGGGGCACATCCCCGGTGCTTTGTTCCTCGACTTAGAACAAGACCTCTCGGCCCCGGTGCGGCCCGACCGCCGGGGGGGCCGCCATCCCCTGCCCACCCCCGAAGCCCTGGCCGAAACCCTGGGCCGCGCAGGCATTGGCAACCAGCACTTTGTGGTGGCCTACGACGACCCCCCCGCCGGTGGGATGTATGCCCCGCACTTGTGGTGGTTGCTGAAGTGGCTGGGCCACGACCAGGTGGCCGTACTGGACGGCGGCATCAGGGCTTGGCAGAAGGCAGGTTACGAGATTTCTACCTCGGCGGTGGAGCACGCCCCCACCACCTTCCGGCCCCACCCTCGGCCCGAGATGGTGGTGGATGCCGATTTTGTAGCCCATCGCCCCCCTGGCACGGTGCTGATTGATTCCAGGGCCCCCGAGCGCTACCGGGGCGAGGTGGAACCCATCGACCCGGTGGCCGGGCATATTCCTGGGGCCATCAACCGCAGCTGGCTGGACAGCCTGGAGGCCTCGGGAAGATTCAAGCCCGCCGAGGCCCAGCAAAAGCGCTTCGAGGGCCTCGAGGGCGAAATTATCGCCTACTGCGGCTCGGGCGTCTCGGCCACGGCCAATGTGCTGGCCTTAGAGCTCATCGGGAAGCCCGCCCGCCTGTACGCCGGCTCCTGGAGCGACTGGGTGTCCGACCCTAGCAGGCCCGTCGCAACGGGTGAGGAATAAGCGCCAACCCCAGGTGAAAACCGCTCCCCCACATCGACCATCGGCTGTTTTAGACCGCTATAAAACATACACGGCGCACACTGCATCCCATCAGACCGGGTAAACTTAGGCCCAGCTATGCTGGCACCGGGCAGCCGACTCCGAACCTATCTCGACCTGATCCGCTTCGAGCACACCTTGTTCGCCCTTCCCTTTGCCTATGGGGGTATGCTGCTGGCCGCCCGGGGCTGGCCGGGCTGGGAAGTATTTGCCTGGGTTACCGTGGCGATGGTGGGCGCCCGCACCGGGGCCATGGCCCTCAACCGCCTGATTGACCGCCACATCGACGCAGCCAACCCCCGCACCGCCGGACGGCATCTGCCCCGCGGCCTGGTCAAACCCGGCGAGGTGTTGGGGCTGGCCGTGGTGGGTATTGTGTTGCTGGCCCTGGCGGCCTTCAACCTCAACCCCCTTACCGCGAAACTGCTGCCGGTGGCGGTATTTTTTCTGGTGGGCTACAGCTACACCAAGCGCTTCACCTGGCTGTGCCACTTCTGGCTGGGCCTGACCATCGGCGCGGCCACCGCCGGGGGCTGGATTGCCGTCACGGGCGCTTTTGAGCCGGCCTTGTTCGCCCTCTGGGCTGGCACCGCCTTCTGGCTGGCTGGCTTCGATATCCTCTACGCCACCCAGGACTACCGCTTCGACCGCGAGAACGGCATCCACAGCGTACCGGCCCGCTTCGGCATCCCCACTGCCCTGCGCATTGCCCAGGCCTGCCACGCCCTCACCTTCGGTTTCTTTATCCTGACCGGCCTGCTCTGCGGCGCGGGCTGGGTGTACTTTGCGGGCGTGCTGGCGGTGGGGGCGGTGCTTTGGTACGAGCACCAGCTGGTCAAGCCCAACGACCTCAGCAAAGTAGACCAGGCTTTTTTTCAGGCCAATGTGGTGGTGAGCCTGGGGATGTTGGTGGCCATTGCGCTGGACACCTGGATTTGAAGGGTCCTCGAGGCCCTCAGCCACCATGCTCAAAAATCAGCCAGCACATCCTCGAGCATCCGCGCGACCGCATAGGCATCGTACAGATCGGAGTAGCCCATCAGCGAGAGACGGAAGACCCGGCCCTTGAGCTGGCCCTGCCCCCCGATGATGGTGGCCCCCCGCGCCGCGAAGGCCTCCTTGAGCTGGGCGTAGCTTGTCCCTTCGGGCAGGTAAAAGCAGGTGGTGGCCGGGCTTTTTACCTCGGGGACGGGCTTTAGGCCAAGCCGCTCACCGCTGGCGTAGAGGATTGCGTTTTGCTGCTCTTTGAGGGCGAGGTGCTCGGGCAGCCGGGGCAGCAACTCCTCCAGCACCGCGGCGGTGGCGGCCACCAGGTTGATGGCCGGTGTCCAGGCCGACTCACCGGAACTCTGCACCTTGAGCTCGGAGGCCAGGTTCAGATAAAAGCCTCGAGGCTTCAGGTGTTCTATGGCCCGGGGCGAGAGGGCCGCGTAGCCCAGCCCCGGCGGGCACATGATGCCCTTTTGCGAGCCACAAGCCGCCGCATCAAGGCCCCAGCCTTCCAGCTCGAACTCGCTCAAGAACATGCTGGTAATGGCGTCCACCACCACTAAGCCCTCTGGGAAGCGGGCCTTGAAGGCCTGGGCCAGAGTGCGCACGTCGTTCAGGGCCCCGGTCGAGGACTCGGAGTGCGTCAGCAGCAGGCCATCGAAGGGGCCGCTGGCCTCTTCCAGGTGCTCAGGTCGCACCACCCGGCCCCACTCGAGCTCCAGGCGCACCACCTCGAGGCCAGCCTGTTGGGCAATTTTGGCCCAGCGCTCGGAGAAGTTGCCGTGCACCGGTACCAGCACCCGGGCCCCCGGCGCAAAGAGGTTCTGCACCAGGGCGTCCATGGCCGCCGTGCCCGAGCCGGTGAGCATCAGAACCTGACCCTGGGTCTTGAAGGCGGCCTCGAGGCCGGCCTTAGCTTTGAGAAAAACCCGCTTGGCCTCGTCGCTGCGGTGGTGGAGTTGGGGGCGGGAAAGGGCTTCCAGGGCCCTGGGGTGCAGCTCGACCGGGCCGGGGGTGAGCAGGCGGGGGCGGTACATACCGGGCATTTTATCTCCCTAAAGCGCAGCTAAGTCCACCCGCTCGAGCACGTCCAGCCCGCGCAGCACCTCCAGCACCGCCTCGCTGGGGCGCTCGTCAATGGCCAGCACAAACAGGGCCTTGCCGCCGGGGTTGTCGCGGCCAAGCTGCATCCCCGCAATGTTGATGCTGTTCTCACCCAGTAGGGTGCCCACCTTGCCTACCACCCCCGGTCGGTCGCGGTTGATGCAGACCAGCATGTAGCCGCTGGGCACGGCCTCTACGGTGTGGTCGTCAATACCCACGATGCGGGGTTTGCCGCCCAGCACCGCCCCCCGGGCCTTGCGGGTCTCCCGGTCGGTCTCGAGGCGCACCTCCAGCACCTGGCGGTAGTCCAGCGACTGCTCGACCTGGCGGGTGATGAGCGAGATGCCCCGGTCGCGCATGAGGGGCCGGGCCGAGACCAGGTTGGTAGCCCCGGCCCCCAGCACCTGATCGAGCAGGCCTTTGGCCACCGCCGAGGCGATGGGGTCGGGGTTTTTCTCAAAATCGCCGTAGTACGAGACCTCCACCGTCTGGGGCCGGCCCTGGGTGATCTGGGCCAGCAGCTTGCCCAAAGCCTCGCCCAGCGGCAGCCAGGAGGAGAACACCTGCAAACCCTCGGCGTCGAAGCCGGTGTTGAGGGCGTGGGCCAGGTTGCCCTGCAGGGTCTCGATGACCCGCTCCAGCACCGCCTCACCCACCCGCTCCTGGGCTTCCAGGGTGTTGGCCCCCAGGTGGGCGGTGTGCACCACCTTGGGGTGGTGCACCAGGGGGTGTTCGGCACCCGGAGGCTCCTCCACAAACACGTCCAGACCCGCGCCCCACAGGTGCCCGTCGTTCAGCACCTCCAACAGGGCCTTTTCGTCCACAATGCCCCCGCGCGCAGCGTTGACCACCACCGCCCCCTTGGGCAGCAGGTACAGCTCGCGGCGGCCAATCAGGCCGCGGGTCTCCTCGGTGAGGGGGGTGTGCACGGTCAGGAAGTGGCACTGGCGCAACATATCGGCCAGGTCGTCCAAGAGTTCGACCCCCAGGGTCTGGGCCCGGCTGCGCGGGATGTAGGGGTCGTAGGCCAGCACCCGCATATCAAAGCCCTTGGCGAACTTGGCCACCTGCCCCCCAATGCGCCCCAGCCCCACAATGCCGAGGGTCTTGTGGTTGAGCTCGAGGCCCAGGTATTTGCGGTCCCACTGGCCCTGGCGGATTTTCTGGTCGGACTCCACCACCCCCCGCGCCACCGCCAGCAGCAAGGCCCAGGCCAGCTCGGCGGCGGAGCGGGTGTTGGCCTCGGGCACGTTCACCACCAGGATGCCCCGGCGGGAGGCGGCCTCGAGGTCCACGTTATCCACCCCTACCCCACCCCGGCCCACCACCTTCAGACTGATCCCAGCCTCCAGCACCCTGGCATCTACCTGGGTACGGCTGCGGGTAATCAGGGCATCGTAGCTTCCAATCACCCCTAGAAGCTCTTCCCGCGTCATACCGGGCTTGTAGTCCAGGCGTACCTGGGGGTGCTTGACCTCCCCCAGCCGCATCTCGTCGGTCACTAGCACTTTCCACATAGCTCTGGCCCTCGGTTGTATTTGGGATGGGTTGAGGAGGTTATCCCCAAATCAACACGCCTCCAACCTTATCATTTTGTGCAGTTTGGCACAATATAAACCTTTAGTGCCTTCTCAAGGCCTTGCTTTTGCAAAGACAAAAGCCTGTGCTAGACTTACACCACGAAGAAGTACCACCCTCTGCGCCCACCCTCGCCGAACCAGACCGGCAAGGCTCTGGCGGTTTAGAGGAGTGCGCATTCAGCCACAGGAGCCAAAATGAGAATAGCCATCGTAACCGACTCCACTTCCGACCTACAAACCCGTGCTGCCGAGATGGGCGTCGAGGTAGTTCCTCTATACGTCAATTTCAAGGGCAAAATCCACAAAGACTGGGTCGAGATCACCCCCAGCGATATCTTCGAAGGGGTCAAGGCCGGGGCCGGGATGCCCAGCACCAGCCAGCCCTCCCCGGTCGATTTCAAAGCTGCCTACGAACGGGCCTTGCAGCACGCCGACCATGTGCTCTCGATCCACATCTCTTCCAAGCTTTCCGGCACCGTGCAATCGGCCCAGCTCGCCAGCCAGGAGTTTCCAGGAAAAGTTACTGTCTTCGATACCCTGGCCGCCAGCATGGGTATTGGGATGATGGTCGAGCGGGCCAAAGAGATGCTGGATCAGGGGGCCGATCTGCTGCAAGTGCTGGTGGAGCTCGAGCGCATCCGCTCCGACCACATCGTGCGCTTTACCCTGGCCACCCTGGACTACCTCAAGAAAAACGGGCGCATCGGTGGGGCCCAGGCCCTTCTGGGCAGCCTGCTGGGCATCAAGCCCATCCTGACCCTCAAAGAAGGCCGGGTAGAGGCAGCAGGCCGGGCCCGGGGCGAGAAAAAGGCCCTGGCCGAGATGGTCGAAGCCCTCAAAACCTGGTCTGCAGGCCGTCAAAAAATCCGCATCTACTACCTCTACAACGCCGAGGAAGGCGATGTGGCCGCCTTCAAAGCGGCGGTGCAGGCTGCCGGGCTGCCCCTGGAGGAACGGGTTACCAGCAGCATCGGCGGGGTAATCTCGACCCATACCGGGCCGGGGGTGTACGGGTTTTATGCCTACAGCCTGTAGCCAGGATGGCGAGAGGCCGCTTTGCATAATCAGGAGGCAAACATGGAACGTACCGCCTTTGTGGCCGATTCGACCCTGGGCCTCTCCCCGCAAGAAGCCCTCGAGCGGGACATCTACCTGGTTCCTCAGCAGGTCATCATCGAGGGTCAGAGTTACCGCGACTTTGTAGAGATCACCCCCAGCCAGGTTATAGAGGCCCAGCTTGCTGGCAAAAAGGTGAGCACCAGCCAGATTTCGGCAACAGATCTGGAGGCGCTGTATAGCAATTTGCTAGAAAAATTCGACCGCATAGTTTCGGTGCACGTCTCCAGCAAGCTCTCGGGTACCTGTTCGACCGCCCGCATGGTAGCCGAAAAATTTGGCGGCCGCGTTAAGGTGATTGACAGCCTGACCCTGAACGGAGGGCTTTCGTTCGTGATTGAGGAGGCCCGGCGCAAGCTTGCGGCCGGGGTATCCTGGGATCGGCTGGAAGAGGCCATCGCCCCGCTGGCGCAGCGCATCCGCGGCTTTGTGTTGCCAGCTACGCTGGAGTATTTGCACCGGGGCGGGCGGATTGGCGGCCTGCAGCATTTCATCGGCTCACTCCTGAAGCTCTTACCGGTGCTGGAGGTGCGGGATGGGCTGGTGCGGCCCCTCGAGCGGGCCCGGGGCTGGCACAAGGGCCTGCAGCAAATGGCCGAGGCCTTCCGCAAAGCCTTTCCTGAAGGGGCCCGGGTAGTGCTGGCCCACGCCTACAACTCCCAGGGGGTGGAGGAACTGCGCCGGCTCATCAGCCAGGAGGGTGTGGTCGTCGAGGATGTGCGTGAGTGTGGCCCGGCGGTGGCCGCCCACACCGGCCCCGGCACGGTGGCCCTGTTTGCTGCTCCGCGCTAAACCCCCTCCCCTTTCCCATTTTGCCCTGCTATGGTTGGGCCATGCGTGCCGTGATTCAACGGGTTTCTCAGGCCAGGGTCGAGGTAGAAAGCCAGACTGTGGGGCAGATTGGGCCCGGGCTGCTGGTGCTGCTGGGCGTAGGCCGGGGCGACACCCTGGAGGATGCCGTCTACCTGGCCCACAAGATCGCCGCTTTGCGGGTTTTTGCTGACGAAGAAGGCAAAATGAACCGAGCGCTGGCCGAGGTGGGGGGCGAGGTACTGGTGGTGTCGCAGTTCACCCTCTACGGCGATACCCGCAAGGGCAACCGTCCCAGCTTTGTGGGGGCAGCGCCCCCGGATGAGGGTAAACGCCTGTACGAACGCTTTTGCGACCTGCTGGCAGGGCAAGGGCTGCATGTGGAAACCGGGGTCTTTCAGGCCCACATGGAAGTACACCTGACCAACGACGGCCCCGTAACCCTCTGGCTCGACTCTTCGCAGCGGCTTCAGCCCAGACGACTATAAGCCTACAGTTGACAGCCTGCGGTCTGGTGGAATATAGTTCGTTCGCTGAACTTACTAAATAACCCGTTCCTTGAAGGCGTGCCATGGCCCGCAACGCTCCCCTTGACCAGCAAGCCATCAAGCGGCTCAACCGCCGCCTGATTCTGGAGGCTTTGCGCCGCAGTGGGCCGCTAAGCCGGGCCGCGCTGGCGCGGGCGGTGGGCCTCACCAAAAGCACGGTTTCCTCGCTGGTGCAGGAGATGCTGGAGGAGGGTCTGCTGGATGAAGGCAACCAGCACAAGCCTGGCCTGGGCCGGCCAGGAACCGAGCTCGAGTTTTCCCCCCAGCACACCCTGGCCTTAGGCGTCGAGCTGGGCGTGGAGAATACCCAGATTGTGCTGCTCGACCTGAGCAACAAGATTCACGGCGAGTGGGACTGGGTCGAAAGCCCCCATACCCCGCTGGCTGAGCGGCTATCCAAAGTGGCCGAGCAGGTACGAGCCCGGCTCTCCAACCCCGCCGAGTTGCTGGGGGTGGGGCTGGCCATCCCTGGGGTGGTCAGCGGGCGCAAGCTGATCTATGCCCCGGGCCCCGGCTGGCGCAACGAGCAGCCTGCGGAGATGCTCGAGGCCCTTCTAAAAGTGCCTACCCTGGTAGAAAACGACGCCAACGCCGCCGCCCTGGGCGAGACTTTTTGGGGCGAGAACCAGAGCCCGCTGGTCTACGTGGTCATGACCACGGGCCTGGGTACGGGGCTGGTGGTGGACGGTCAGGTCTACCGGGGCCGTCTGGGGGCCGCCGGCGAGCTGGGCCACTGGCTCACCGGCCAGCCCTACAGTCGCAGCCGTGCAGGGGACGTAGAAGACACCCTCTCACTGCGGGCCATGGTAGAGCGCTACCAGGCGGCCAGCAACCGCCAAGAAGGCTTCTGGGGCATCCTGCAGCGGGCCGAGCAGCAAGACCCCTACGCCCTGCAAGCTCTGCAAAACCTGGCCTACGAACTGGGGCGCTTTGTGGTGAACCTGTGCGTCGCCTTCGATCCCGCGGTGGTGGTGCTGGGTGGGGCTGGGGCCGAAGCCTGGAAGTGGCTCGAGGCCCCCCTGCGCCAGACCATCCGCAACCTCGCTTTTATCCCCGAACACGCCGAAATACCGGTAAAACCCAGCGCGTTCGGACATCTAGCTCCGGCTATGGGCGCAGCAGCTCTGGTGCTGCAGCGCTTTTTAGCAAATGGTGGAACCAGGGAGTGGAGCCCGCCAATCTCCCCCCTGGGTGGTCGGGCAACCATTGGCGTATCGCGCAGTTAAGGAGGGTACAAGTATGCGAAAACTATGGCTCACATTGATTTTGGCCCTGGGTTCACTGGCCATGGCCCAGTCGGGAAAGCTGGAGATTTTCTCCTGGTGGGCCGGGGACGAAGGCCCCGCTCTGCAAGCCCTGATTGACCTGTACAAGAAGCGCTACCCCAACGTTGAGGTGATCAACGCCACCGTTACCGGCGGCGCGGGCGTTAACGCCAAGGCCGTGCTCAAGACCCGCATGCTGGGCGGCGACCCCCCCGATAGCTTCCAGGTACACGCCGGACAGGAGCTCACCGGCACCTGGGTGGTGGCCGACCGCATGGAAGACCTGACCGCCCTGTTTAATCAGGAAGGCTGGATGAACCGCTTCCCCAAGGGGCTCATTGACCTGATCTCCTACAAGGGCAAGATTTACAGCGTGCCGGTCAACATCCACCGCTCCAACGTAATGTGGTACGTTCCGGCCAAGCTGCGCGAGTGGGGTGTGCAGCCGCCCAAAACCTGGGCCGAGTTCCTCACCGTCTGCCAGACCCTCAAGGGCAAAGGCCTCGAGGCCCCCCTGGCCCTGGGTGAAAACTGGACGCAGCAACACCTGTGGGAGTCGGTGGCGTTGGGGGTGCTGGGCGCTGCCGACTACGCCAACCTCTGGAGCGGCAAGCTGCGCTTTACCGACCCCAAGGCAGTCGCGGTGTGGAACACCTTCGGGCGCGTGCTGGACTGCGCCAACAAGGACGCCGCTGGCCTCTCCTGGCAGCAAGCGGTAGACCGGGTGCTCGAGGGCCAGGCCGCCTTTAACATCATGGGTGACTGGGCCGCCGGCTACATGACCACCACCAAGGGCCTCAAGCCCGGCGAGGGCTTCGGCTGGGCCCCCGCCCCCGGTACCGCCGGCGTGTTCATGATGCTCTCCGACTCCTTCGGACTGCCCAAGGGCGTGAAAAACCGCACCAACGCAATCAACTGGCTGCGGCTGGTAGGCTCCAAGGAAGGGCAGGACGCCTTCAACCCGCTCAAAGGTTCGATTGCTGCCCGCACCGACTCCGACCCCAGCAAATACAACGCCTACCTGCAGTCCGCCATGCGCGACTGGAAATCCAACCGCATCGTGGGTTCGCTGGTGCACGGCGCAGTGGCTCCGGAATCCTTCATGAGCCAGTTCGGCACCGTGATGGAAATCTACCTCTCGAGCCGCAACGCCCAGGCCGCGGCCAACGCCGCACAGGCCATCGCCAACCAGGTTCGTTTGGGCCAGTAAGCCTTTAGGGGGCAGGCCTGCGGGTCTGCCCCCGCCCCATCTGGATCAAGCAATCGAACTTTTAGCCAAACAAACATGGAATGAACGCCTAAAAGCAGTACCAACCCCAGAGGTGAAGATGCGCTGGTTCCAAAACAAAGATACCCTGTACGGCTTCCTGGTGATTCTGCCCTCGCTGGTGCTGCTGGCAGTCTTTGTGTATGGCTTTATCTTTCAGACTTTCCATATCTCCCTCACCGACTGGGGCAAAGACCCCGCCCAGGCCCTCTCGGCCAACCCCCAGATTCGCTTCATCGGCTTTGAAAACTACCGCGAGCTGTTTACCGGCTTCATCGATGCCCGCTTCCGCCAGGATTTGTTCAACACCTTTTTCTTCACCCTGTTTTTTATCCTGGGCTGCCTGGGCGTAGGGCTGGGGCTGGCCATCGTGCTGGACCGAAGCCCCAGGGGCGAAGGGTTTTTCCGCACCATCTTTTTGTTCCCCATGTCGCTGTCGTTCATCGTCACCGGCACCATCTGGCGCTGGATGCTGCAACCGCAGGGGGGCGTCAACCAGCTACCCACCCTGGTGGGACTGCCCAAAGGCGAGTTTGCCTGGCTCACCAGCCGTGAGCAGATCTGGCAGGTTAGCTGGAACGATGTACCCTTCATCACGGCCCTGGTGGTGGGTCTGGTGCTTATATTCATCGCTGTTGGAGCCTTCCGCGGGGGTGAGCGGCGGCGGGGCTACATTGCCTCCGGCTCGGCAGCCCTGCTCTTTCTTTGGGCCTTCACGCTGGGCCGCTCTCTGCAACCCCTCCCCTACGACGAGCTTCACGGCTTCAACCTGGCCTTTATCGGCATCATCCTGGCCGCGGTCTGGCAGATGTCGGGCTACACCATGGCCCTCTACCTGGCCGGGCTGCGCGGCATCCCCGAGGAGCTGCGCGAAGCTGCCCGGGTAGACGGGGCTTCGGAGTGGCAACTCTACCAGCGCATCATCCTCCCACTGCTGGCCCCCATCACCCTTTCGGCCATGATTATCCTGGGCCACATCAGCCTGAAAATTTTCGACCTGATCTTCGCCATGGCCGGGGCCGACAATGCCCCCACCGATGTACCGGCCCTGCTGATGTACCTGACCACCTTCCGCGCCAACCAGATCGCCAAAGGCGCCGCCATCGGGATGATTCTGCTGCTCTTAGTTGCGGCGGTAATTGTGCCCTACCTGTACAGCCAGCTCAAAAGCGAGGTGCGGCGATGATTGGGCGCATCGTACAGTACGGCATTTTGTTTATCGCCACGCTGTTTTTCTTGCTGCCGGTGTATCTAGTGATTGTGACCGCCCTCAAAGAACCCGCCGCCATCACCCTCAAGGACACCTGGCGGCTACCCGAGCGCTGGTACTGGGAGAGCTTTGCCCAGGCCTGGACGGCCTTTTTACCCAAACTGCAAAACAGCTTCGTGCTGACCATCAGCGCCACCATCCTCTCGGCCTTGCTGGGCTCACTCAACGGCTACGTGCTGGCCAAGTGGCGCTTTCCTGGGGCCAACATTGTGTTCCCGCTCATGCTTTTTGGCATGTTTATCCCCTACCAGGCAGTGCTGATTCCTTTGTTCCAGTTCATCCGCGAGATTGGACTGGGAGGCTCCTTGTGGGGGCTGGTGCTGGTGCACGTGGTGTATGGGCTGCCCATCACCACCCTGATCTTCCGCAACTACTACGCCGAAATCCCCGACGAGATGATCGAGGCCGGACGCATAGACGGCGCGGGGTTCTTCGGCATCTATAGCCGCATCGTCTTCCCCCTATCGCTGCCGGGTTTTGTGGTGGTGATTATCTGGCAGTTTACACAGATTTGGAACGAGTTTTTGTTCGCCGTAACCCTGGTCAGCAGTCCCGCCAACCAGCCCATCACGGTCGCACTGGCCCAGCTCGCGGGCGGCGAGGCAGTCAAGTGGAACTTGCCCATGGCTGGCGCGTTGCTGGCGGCCCTGCCCACTTTGCTGGTGTATATCTTCCTGGGCCGCTACTTTATCCGGGGGCTTTTGGCGGGGTCGGTGAAGGGGTAGGGTTTTGGAGCTCTAACGGCTCGCGCGTAAGCCGCACGCGGAGCGAAGCGGAGCGTGTCGGCTTGACGCGCTTGTTGGGTGGCGTCTTTGACGTTGAAACCCTACCCCATCATTCCACCACCGCCTTCATCTTTGTAGGCGTACGAATCTGTCCAACCTGTACGGCCGATAATTGAGATGGCTTTTGGCGGAGAGAGCTTTTTGAAATCATTTGCTTTGGGTTTGCAAGCCGACTCGAAAATACAAACACCATCAAAAGTTCGAAGTAGATTTGATTCGTCCAAGCGTAACGCGCCTTCTTCATCGCGCGGCAACTGCTGGCTGTGAACTTGGCAGGGTAAGAGCCTTTTCACAGGTGTTAGTGTGCTGCGACACTCACGGCATAGTTTTAGCCGTGCGCCAAAATGAAAAAAGCGATGTCCTTTTTCGCAAACAAACTCAACCAGCTTGTCGTCACAGTATTCACGCCCGATTCTATAAAGTAAAAAGTCCATCATGCATGGCGCGATTGGAGCGGTTTTGGGTTCGACCGCTTTCCATTCTTCCCACACCGCGCGCCAAGCCGCTGCACTCATCGCGTCAATGTGTTCATATTGATAGCCAAAAATATCGAGAAAACTGGAAAGCAGCGGAATATCTGTCTGAAGGACGCGGGTTCGCAGCGCAAGCTTCATAGTGTTGCGGTCACTGGCAACGTCAACAACTTGCAGATTGGATAGTTCAGGCCACACGCCTAGCACCACCATATCACGGATGAACATATCCGTTTTTTTGCGTCCGTAGCCCATGCCCACATTGGCTAGAAATGCTTGTCGAATCTTCTCGGCGTCATTTCCATAATGCGCCGCGATATCGTAGGCACTTATATTGCGTTCAAGCAGAAACTCAGCAGCATGTTTGGCATAGTCCAGACGTTTGTCACTTTGAGAAAGTCGAGTCATTCCCAAGAAACTCAGGAAGCCATCAGGGTCATCGGCAATTGCGCGGGCGTCAAATTGCGTGTGGTCTTCAAGGTATTTGCCAAATTGATCTTCGGGTGGTTCGCGAAAATCCTGATTGGCAGTGAAAAACCTGACCTGTGCTACGGCTTGCTTTGAGAGACCGCGTGTATTCAGCGTGACATGGAAGATGTCCGTCCCGTACTTCAAGAAGGCATTGTGCAACGCGCGGGCGGCTATGTGTGCTTGCATTCGGTCGATTCTTGCATTGAGAATTTCGGCGTGATGAGCCTCCCAGAATTTATGAAACTCTGAGAAGTATTGATATTCTTTATCGTTGAGCGTGGTCGTCCCGATACCATCATAAGTTTGAAAGAAGTATTCATTCAGACGTTCAAGAACTCGTTGAGCTAAAGCAATTTCATCAGTAGCCGTTTCCCAGTCGCGTGGCAACGGAATTCCGATTTGCTGATTGAGATGAGAAATGAAATTACGAAAAGTCATGTCACCTCCGAAGGCGGAATTTCAGGGCTTGCGATAAATGAGCAAATACTTGTGTGCTATGCCGAGATATCCTTCTGAGGGCGGTTCGAAAGGCCGATTCTCTTCTGAAGTAGCAATAACAATTTCTCGAAGTTCCAACCCCGATTTTTGTAGGCGTTCGAATGCCAAAAGACCCATCGGTATAAGCACGCCATCTTTGCGGAAATCGCGTGTTTCTACAACGCAGAAGCCATCGCGCTCCAGGCACTGTGTTGCTTTTGCTACTGCCATCTCAAGCAAGTCAAGATACCCTTGGGAAGCAAGGTTATAGTTTGAGTGATGGTGAATGTACGCCAGTGTATGATGAGCGCCATTAGCGCGCGGCTCAACTTTTCTGTCGGGATCGATCTCCAATATTGACCCGCCTGCTTTGGCAAACCTGCCAAGAAGATTTCGACGAATCTCTGCTTGCATTTGGCGGGCAGGAAATATCCAAACGCTGGTTGTTTCTAATTGCTCTCTCTCTACTCGTTCTATAGCTTCTTCAACTTTCTGAGTTTCAATATCACTTAGCCAACTAAGTTGTCTGGTCTCCGCGATGGTTCTCGATCTGGCAGGCTTCTCAAAAACGGGGAGAAATTCATGTGCCAGCAAAAGAAAGTTGTAGCGAATGCTGTTGGAATACCAAAACCCTGTTGTCTTGCAATTATGCTGACGTTTGATGATTAACTCTCGGAGAACAAAGCCAGCATTCAGAAAAGCGCGTATGGTCAGGAAACCAATGGGCACAATGTGTTTGGACTTTCGCGAGTCGCCTATCAGGATTGCGCACTGCCGCCCTGCCTTAAGCACGCGGTAACTCTCGCGGGCTACCTTTTGCATTTCGTCTATGAATTCAGGAACACAAAGTGTAGAGAGATCGCCGTCAACCGCATTTGCGCTGTAACTAATAATGCCAGCGTATGGCGGGTGAGCACAAATCAAATCAATGGATTCGTCTTCGATAGAGGACAAGTCTCTCGCATCACCAAGTTCGATTTGGATGGGGAAGTGTCCATTGCCTGAAAACATATCTTGGGGCAATTGGAAATCAAGGTTTTCTTTCGTCAACGCTAATGCGTCTGGATTAATATCACGTGCGATACAGCGACGAGTTAGAAGCTTCGCTTCTACAGCAGTCGTTCCCCCGCCACTAAAATAGTCCAGCACGACTTCATGCGGTTGTGAATACCGCAAGATAAGATTGCGTGGAATGTATGGAGACCAGTTCCCACGATAGCGTCCGTCGTGGGTCGCCCACTTGCCCCGATTCTTGAAACTCCAAACAGTGGTTGTCTCTAGCTGAAAACCCTTTGGCTCCCATTGTGTTATCTTAGACTTTCGGCGAGTAATGGTGCTTATGTTGGTTCCGTATTCCTGGGTGATGACTCGTTCAAGATAACTGAACGAGATACCGTATTTATCACCAATTTCCACATCAGGTGTGCCATTGCGTTTGTCCGCTAGAACGGCTTTACGCAAAGTATCTTCGCCATGTTCTGATTTAATATGGCGAACAAGCGAAGTTTCGATTGCTGTATTACAAAACGGGCAAAGTTTATTCACTGCCGAGTCCTTTTATAGCCTTACAAGATAAGCCAGCGTAACAAATTCTATCACTCTTACTTTTGTGAGCATGATTGGGAAAGTCTTAGCCTGCCGATCGCAACTAGGTTTTTGAGTTTGGCGCAAGCCACCCAACTAGTATTTATACCGCGCCTGCGGTATAATCCTCTGCTTAGAGGAGTTATGCCGAAGTGGCGAATGCCGATAAACCACCAAAGCTCTATTCATTTAAAACCTCCCCTTTCCTAAACTCGGTGCGCGAGGCCATCAGGGTTCGTCATCTGGCGCGTAGCACCAAGCAGTCGTAATTGTACTACATTACCGATTTTATCTGGTTCCACAGCAAAAAGCATCCAAGAGATATGGGGGTAGAGGAAGTAAGGGCCTATTTGACTGACCTAGCAGTCAATAAAAATGTTTCAGCCTCAACGCAGAATGTCGCCCTGTCAGCCTTGCTTTTTCTGTACAAGTCGGTACTCGAGAACCCCCTACCCGAGAACATCGAGGCCATCCGGGCCAAACGGACCAAGCACTTGCCCACAGTGTTTACCAGGGAAGAGGATAAGGCCATACTGGAGCATACCGGTGGGGTTCACCATCTGGTTTTGTCGCTGCTATACGGAACCGGGATGTGCCTGATGGAGGGCTTACGCTTGCGCGTCAAGGACGTTGACTTTACCCGCAGGGAAATCACGGTGCGGGAGACTAAAGGCGACCGGGAACGCAGAACCATGTTGCCAGCTAAGCTGGTGGATGGGTTGCATAGGCAGCTCGAGCACGCCAAAGCCTTGCACGATCTCGACCTGGCTGAAAGATATGGGGAGGTAGAGGTGCCCAACGCACTGGCGCGCAAATACCCCTTGGCAGGCTTCACTAAAACAGCTTCTGGGCGGCTCGAGCCAGCTCAAAACCCCGCTTATCCCGGTTGGTGCAGCGCAGGCGGGCCGGGGTTACTTCGCAGCGGAAACCGCCCTCGCTCCAGACCTTGCCATAGGCCAGCACGGGCAAGCGGGGGTCGGCCACAGTATCGCCTACGCAAAGCCGCTGGGCTTTACCCCGTTCGCCTAGGCCAAAGGCGTTGCCCCAGTCGAGTTGGCAGTCTTTGGGTTTGGCCGGAAGGCGGGCCTGGTTTTTGAGCAGGTCGCAGCGCAGCACCGCCTCCTGGGTGAGCCGGTCGGCATAGGCAAAGCAGTGGATGTTGCCCGAAGGGGTTTTGAAGCCCCCCAGCTCAAAGTAGCCCTGGGCCAGGCCGACAGAGAGTAAAAAAGCCAGAACAATCCATCTTTTCACGTTTATCTCCGGATGCGGAAGGAGTCCAGCATGGGTTTGATCAGGGGGTCGTAGGTGGCTTTTTGCGAAAGGGGGTACTCGAGGTAGAGGGTGTAAAACACCCCGTTCTCGAGCCTCTTGTACTCGTAGATTACCGTATCGCCGTCCAGGCCCGATACCACATAGAAGTTGGGTCTGAGGGTTTTATACTTCACCAGCATCTTTTTCTGGGCCAGCTTATACAAATCGGGCAGCGTAAAAACGTTCACATCCAGCGCCCCCGAGACCACCAGGCGGGCCGCACCCCGGCGGAACTCCTGCCCGTCGCCGTTTTCGGGCGGCGGCTGGGGAACCATAAAAGCGGGTCGCTGCACACAAAAGTCAAAGCGGGCATTGCAGTAGGGCAGCCATTGGGGTGCCCCTACGGCCAGCCCGGTAAGCAACAGTACCAGCAGCCAGCGCATATCTACCTTTTTTCAGGGGCAAAGTCGCTGAAGAGGTTGGCCCAGGTTACACTGTCCACCACCCCATCGGTGCGTACCCTGACTCCGCTTGCGCTGGATAGCCGGCGCTGAAAGGCCACCACCGCAGCCTGGGTCTTGGGCCCAAAAAACCCATCGGCCTCACCCACCTCGCGGTAGCCGAGCTCGAGCAAACGTTGCTGCAGGGTGCGCACCGAAGTACCTTGCAGGCGGGGGTTTTGCAGTTGCAAAGGGCGCGAGAACAGGGGGACTTTGAGGCTTCCGCTGTAAAACATGGCTACCCAGGTGTTGGGCCCCACCGTGCCCTTGGGGTCACCCTGCACCCCTTCGATCTCCTGGAAGTTGATCACCGCCTGCCAGGTGCGGGGGCCGTAGATACGGTCGAGTTCGCCCACTTCGGGATAGCCGGCATTGAGCAGGAAGCTCTGCACGCTATAGACGTCCTCACCTTTCAATCGGCTGTTTTGTAGGCTAAGGGGGCGGGCGTAGAAGCTGGCCTGGGCCAGGGCTTGCGGAAACAGCAAAAGGCCAAGGGCGATGAGCAGAAAGGTGAGATGGTTTCGCACGGGTGCTCCTCCTGCCTGAGGTTAGCAAGTCAAAACGTAGACCCAGGTTTATTTCAGCGCAAGGTTTGATGCCCCCGCCCCACATTCGCCAAAGAGCAACCCAGGGATAATCGAACTATGCGATGGGCAATTTTGGGAGTGTTGGCTTGGAGTATGGCCCTGGCTCACTACGCCGCTCCCCTCCCCGACGAGCGAATCGCCAAGCCCGCACAGCAATTTGGCCTGCCGCTGCAAGGCCCGCCCGGCCCCAACACCTGGCTCTTGGGTCAGCTTTACGGCAACACCACCGGGGCCTACCGCCAGCGGAACAGCGGCTACCGGGCCGGACAGGGGATTCACTTTGGCCTGGACTTTTCGGCCCGCTGTGGCACGCCCGTGGTGGCCATTGGGGATGGGGTGGTGGTAGAGGTGGACGGGCCGCACGGGTCTCCACCGCACAACCTGGTCATTGACCACGGCAACGGGCTGGCCAGTCTGTACGGCCATCTGCTCGAGCGCCCCCCTTTGCGGGTGGGGGCCAGGGTACGGCGCGGGCAGGTGGTGGGCAAGGTGGGCGATTCGCAGCTAAGCTGCACCGCCGCCCCACACCTGCACCTGGAAATCCGCGACAGCTCCCACCAGCGCTTTTTTAACCCCATTCCCTATATCGCCGCCGACTGGCCGACCCTAAGCCTGGTGGGGGGGTTCTCGAGGGGCTTCCAGCGCGACCTGGACAACCCCCGCCGCTGGCAGCACCCCGACCAGCAGCCACAAGCCCGCCGGGGCGGCCCCCTGCTCAACGACTACAAGCGCCCCTGGCCATCGCTTCAGATAACCCCGACCCAGCCCAGGCTGCTTTCCGGGGGTTTTACCGGTCTGCCTGGCACGGCCCGGTTTTCCACTGTGCAGCCAGCCCGCAACCGCTCCCCCACACCCCGCCGCCTCACCTCCGGCGGCTGTTGCGTGAACCCCATCTGGGGCCCCGACTCCGCTACGGTGCTGTTCATAGATAAGCCCGAGCCAAGCGCCCCTGCCGCCTTCTATGGGGTCTCCATGGGGCAGTCCGAAAGCCCCAAACCCCTGCTTCCCATCGCTTTTTACAACCCCAGTTTTACTTACGCCCTGCTGCCCGGAGCGCCCAGCCTGGTGGAGCGCCTGTCGGATGGGCAGCGCTTTTACATCCACACCCAGGGTGGCAACGTGGCCTGGTCGCCCAGCAGCCGACAGTTGGCCTGGAACACCACCGAGCCAGTCGGCAACTTCGACCGGCGTCGCTCCGAGGTCTGGGTGGCTGCGCTGGGGAAAGCGCCTGTGCGCGTGGCAACCCTCTACGGCGGGGGCCTGACCGGCTGGCTGGACGAGAATACCCTTTTGCTCACCGGCAAACGCGCCCCAGAGGATGCCCTGCGCAACCTCGAGACCCTGCACCTCAAGAGCAGCGAACGCCGTGTACTTGCCAGTGCGTCTGCCATGCGCAGCGTCCTGCCCAGCCCCGATGGGCGCTGGGTGGCCTACTATGTGGCCTTCGACCGCCCGGAGCGCAACGGCCTGTTTGTCGTCTCTCGCGGGGGCCAAGGCCAGCGCCTGGACTGGTTTGGCTCCTACCGCTGGCGCGACGCCCGGCGCCTGGTATACATTCCGCTGCTGCTGGGCCAGCCCACCCACCGCCTCTTCGAGTACGACCTGCAAAGCCGCACCTCCCGCCTGCTGGCCGACCTGGGCACCCAGGTCTCACACGACCAGTGGCAGGTATCGCCCGACGGGCAGCGCCTGGTGTTTCTGAGCAGCCGCGACCGCAACCTGTGGGTGTTGGAGTTGCCCTAGACTTCGATCTTCGCGTAGCGGGCGTTCTCTTCGATGAACTCGCGGCGGGGTTGCACGTCCGAGCCCATCAGGTCGTCAAAAATCTGGGCCGCGTAGGAAGCATCGTGCATCTCTACTTTTTTCAAGACCCGCTTGGCGGGGTCCATGGTGGTCTCCCAGAGCTGCTCGGCGTTCATCTCGCCCAGGCCCTTGAAACGCTGGATCTCGTAGGGCTTGTCGCCGATGCTGGCCAGGGCTTTTTTGAGGGCCTCGTCGTCAAAGATGTACTCCATATGCTTGCTCTTGCCCACCCGCAGGCCATACAGGGGCGGCTGGGCCACATACAGATAGCCCTGCTCGATGATGGGGCGCATGTAGCGGTAGAAGAAGGTCAAAAGCAGGGTGCGGATGTGTGAGCCGTCCACATCGGCATCGGTCATGATGATGATCTTGTGGTAGCGCAGGTCTTCGATGTTGAAGTGGGCTTCCTCGTTGTCCTTGCCGCCAATGCCCGCGCCAATGGCCGCCACCATGGCCCGCACCTCGGCGTTTTTGAGGGCCTTGTTCAGACCGGCCTTCTCGACGTTTAGAATTTTGCCGCGCAAAGGCAGGATGGCCTGAAAACGGCGGTCGCGCCCGCTCTTGGCACTGCCGCCCGCCGAGTCACCCTCTACGATGAACAACTCAGCTTCGGCGGGGTCTTCCGACTGGCAGTCGGCCAGCTTGCCGGGCAGGTCGTCGGACTCGAGGGGGTTGGCCCGGCGCACCAGCTCGCGGGCCTTGCGGGCCGCCTCGCGGGCCTGGGCCGCCCGCTGGGCTTTTTCGTAGATGGTTTTGGCGATGCGGGGGTTTTCCTCGAGGTACTCGGAAAACTTTTCGTACACCACCTTGCTTACCGCCGTACCGGCCTCGGGGTTCAGGAGCTTGCCCTTGGTCTGACCCTCGAACTGCGGCTGAGGAATCTTGACCGAGATCACGCAGGAAAGGCCTTCCAGCAGGTCGTCGCCGGTGGGTTCTAAGTCTTTGACCAAGCCCGCTTTTTTGGCATAGGCGTTGATGGCCCGGGTGTAGGCGGTCTTGAAGCCCGAAACATGGGTACCCCCATCCACCGTGGGAATCATGTTGGCAAAGCTAACCAGGTTAACGCTGTAGCCCTTGGTATGGATCAGGCCAACCTCCACCCCCACCGAATCCACCTGGCCCTGCAGGAGCACCGGCTTGTCGTAGAGCAGTTCTTCGCCATCGGCGCGAAACCTGGCAAAAGAGGCCACCCCCCCTTTATCGAAGAAAACCTCCTCCTTTTGGTGAATCTCATCCTTAAAAACCAGCTTGAGACCGGCCACCAAAAAAGAGACTTCGCGCAAGCGCACCCGCAAGCGGCTGGATTCGAACCTCTGATCCGGGCCAAAAATCTCTGGGTCGGGCATGAAGGTGACGCGGGTGCCGCGTTTTCCCTTGGGGGCCTCACCCACCAGCTGCAAGGGCTTGGTAACTTCCCCCCGGCTGAATTCAATCAGGTAGTGCTTGCCATCGCGGAAGACCTCCACCCGGGTATACACCGATAGGGCGTTCACCACGCTGGCCCCCACCCCGTGCAACCCCCCCGAAACTTTGTAAGCGCCCTCCTCGAACTTACCCCCAGCGTGCAGTACGGTATAAATCACCTCTACTGCAGGCTTTTGCTCTTCCGGCATAATGTCTACCGGAATCCCACGTCCGTTGTCCTCAACCGTAATGGAGCCATCGGGGTGGAGGGTGGTAACGATCTCGGTGGCGAAACCGGCCAGGGCTTCGTCTACCGCGTTGTCGAGGATCTCCTTGAACAGGTGGTGGTACCCATCGGCCTGGGTGCCACCAATGTACATGGCCGGGCGGTGGCGAACCCCCTCCAGACCTTTCAGAACCTTAATTGCAGATGCGTCGTAGCTGGCAGTAACTTCAGTGCTCACTTGAACAGTATAACATATTTCGTTATTTACGTAATAAAAAGGTCGAATCTATAATTTGTCGAATAGTGCGCCCCACACAGGCAAAAGGTAGGGTTATTGGCAGGCCTCGAGCTGCAATAAATGCCCTCATGTAAGGCTTAAGGGTTCTTTTTATGCGTTCTGGACAGAGTTATATATTTTGGCTGCAGGGCGCAAGGCTGGTTCTAATTCCGATAAAGGCGAAATGGGGCCTTTGGCCTGAAGGGGCTGGGGTCAGCGCTTGACCGAGCCCACCGCGCTGATGGCGTGTTCGCTCGAGCCCGTGCTCAGGCGCAGGCGCTTGCCCAGCTCACGCCACCAGACGTAGGCGGGACTATCCAGGCGTTTGATGTGATCGAAGTCGGCTTCCTTGCGCCAGCTTTTCAGGCGCAATAAAAACAGGTTCAAAAACAGATCGCGGTACTCGGCGCTGGTGCGCTCCATATGGAAATGAAAACGCACCCCACGATGTTGCGAAAAAGAAATGATGATGGGCACACCCTCGGGGCCTTCTACCGGAATTTCCACGGTGCTGTCGGAGAAGGTCGAGGCGGTAAACTCGTATTCTTCTTGAATCATGCCCAGCTCGAGCAGAATCAGGGCGAAAGCCCGCACCTCCAGGCCGTTAATCTCGCGGTAGATGCGGTCGAAAAGATCATAGGTAGGGCTGTAGTGAAACTGCTCCCCCGGCTCCTGGGCCCACCACATCGCGTACTGGCCTTTGGGTGCGCTCAAGGAGGCCTGGATAAAAAGCCGGTCGCGGTAGGTAACTGGCTCGAGGGTTTCGGGATAGATAGCCAGCAGGTCGTCGGTGCTGTAGTAGATGGGCCGGATGCGCCCCCAGCGTTGGGCCAGCTCGTAAACCGCCACATAATGGGCAGCGGCTTTTTCGTCTGCTACGGGATAAAAAAACAGGTCGTACTCGCCATCATCGGCCCGCACCCGCAAGGGAATTTCCAACACCCCCTCGCGGGTCAGGCGCAGCACATCGGCCTCCAGCACCTGGATGCCCGATTTACGGAACAGGGTCTCTACCGTGGTGGCAAATATCAGGCGATTGGCCGCCTTGACTTCGGGCGCGCTGCTTTTGATGAGGCCCTCGAGGCAAACCCTGGGCCAGTGGGCCGGTGCATTGGTAAAAAGTTCATGCATAGCAGTTCCCCAAAAGATGCCCCTATCCAAAGCAAAGCCTAGCCTCACCTGGACAAAAACCCTGTGATATTTGAAAAGCTCGGGCGTTATGTGAAGCCCACGTTTCGTGCGGGTCAAAACCCGCTGGCTACAAAAGCTACTTCTGCTGATGCAACGGACAGTAGGCTAACGCCAATGCGCTGAACCCACAAAGGCCCCGCCGATATGAACCCCGCCTGAATCGTTCCGTTGGGGATTGTCAGAGCGCCCTGGCTTTTCGAGCTGTTGCTACCCGCGCTTCAGGCGGGGGCCCCAAAGAAAGAACAAATCAACGGCATTTCTTATGACACATTAACATCCATACCCATCGGTTCTTAAGTAAATTCTGCCTGGCATGGATATTCCGCTTCCGGTTTACATCATTGGCTTGCGCGGCTTGCTCAACCTTATGGCGCTTTTGCTGATAGGGGTTTCGCTGCTGTGGAACCTGCCTTTGCTGGTGCGAGAACCCAGCGCCCTGCAACTGCGCTTCTTTAAGCTCACCGCCGGCTTCGCGGTGGTGGCAGTGGTGGTAGAGCTGCTGGTGCGCACGCTGTTCATGGGCGGCGCGAGCTGGCTGCACGCGGTGTATGGTCTGCTGGCGGCCAGCATTTTGTGGTTCGTGAGCGGCCTGGGGCCAGGGGGCTGGTTTCGCCAAAGCCTGGAAAAAGTACCCGAGCAGGTGGGGCCTTATTTTTTCTGGGCCAGCCTGGTGGGCCTCTTATTGTGGTGGCGCTTTATCGAGACCGGGATTGCGCGGGTTCCGACACAATAGCCTGGAGGTGCTGGTGTATGTCCAGGGCAATCCGCGCCGCAGCGCCGGGCTCGCCCATGGCGGCTTTCCCGGCAGCTCTGGCCCGTTCCCGCCGCTCTTCGGAGGCAAGGAGCTCGAGCACGCCCCGGGCCAGGGCTTCGGGGTTTGGCGCGGTGAGGGTCAAGGCCTCCCCCAGCAGGCGTTTTTGCACCTCAGCAAACAGCGGGGTGTACTGCGGCCCGCGGGTGGGAAAGCCCACCAACGGCACCCCGTAGCCCGCCGCCTGCTCGGCTGCCGTCCCGCTGGTGGAGAGGGCCACCCTCGAGCCCAGCAGGGCCGACCTAAAGGCCCGCTGGGTTAGATAAACCACAGTTCCATCGGGGTGGCAAAGCTGGTGGGTAACACCCTCGCCTGAACCGGTGGCCTCGAGCTCAAAGCCCTCCAGCCGCAGCCTCTCTAGCGGCAGCCCCGCCCAGGCCACCACCGGGGTCAGGGCCGTGTCGCGCAGGCGGCGGCAGGCCTCGAGCATTAAAGGCAGGCTCTGGTAGGCATCTTCGCGCGAGCCGGGCAGCAGCAGCAGATACGGCGGGGGAAGCTCGAGCGGCCCACCGTCCAGGGCGTCCAGCATGGGGTTACCCAGGTAGCAGGCCTGGGGGACGCCTCGAGCCTTCAACCAGGCCGCCCCTTCGGGCTCGCGGGGGTAGACCCTGGCCGCTCGGCGCATCAGGAGGCGCTCGGTCACGCTGTAGGGGCGTCCTCCCACCCGCAGCGAGGAGCGGCACTGCATCAAGAAAAGCGGGCGACCCCCAAACACCGCGCCCACCCCCAAAGCGTACACATCCCCCACCACCAGCGTAGCTAGGGCCCTCTGGGCCGCCATCCGCACCGCCCGGTACTGGGCCCGGCTCATCGAGAACCAGCCAGCCCGGATATCGGCCCAGACCGCCCCCGCACTCTGCAGGGCGAACCCCCCCGAGGGCAGTTCCTTGCACGGACCCAGCGTGGGGATACCGGCCCGCCGGTAGGCCTGGCCCTGGCCCACCAGCGGCACCGCCCGAACCTCGTAGCCCAGGGCGCCTAGTTCCTTGGCCAGGGCGGCCCCGATGATGTCCTCGCCGTGGCCATTGGATATCAGAACAACCTGCTTCATGCTTGGGTAAGCCGAACCAGGCGCTCCAGCACCTCCAGCCCTGCCCCTTCATCCAGCAGTTGCTGGGCCAGCCGAACCCCCTCGGCCACGCTTTCTACCTGGCCTGCCAGGTAAAATGCTGCCCCGGCGTTCAAAGCCACCGCATCGCGCTTGGGCCCCCGCTGCTGGCCGCCCAAAATGGCCCGTGCCTCAAGCGCGTTCTCGGCTGCACTTCCGCCACCAATCGCCTGGTAGGGGGCAGGCTGCAACCCCACCTCTTCGGGCCGCAGGGTGTAGGTGCGAATCTGGCCGTCCCTCAACTCGGCCACCACATTTTCGCCCAGGGCCAGCTCGTCGATGGCCTCCAGGTGAACAGCGGCCTTGGCCGTCTGTCCCGATAGGGGATCGTCCTCCAGGTGAACAGCGGCGCCAGCCGTCTGTCCCGATAGGGGAGCGTCCGCTCGGTGAACAGCGGCGTCAGCCGTCTGTCCCGATAGGGGAGCGTCCGCAAAGCCCTCCGTCCGCACCATCCGGCCATGCACCACCAGCGCCCGGCGGCTGCCCAGGTCACGCAAGACCCGGGCAAAAGGTTCCACCAGCCCTGGGCTGCTTACCCCCACCAGGTTCAGGCTGGCAAAGGCCGGGTTGGTCAGGGGGCCCAGCAGGTTGAACACCGTACGCACCCCCAGCTCGGCCCGCACCGGGGCCACATAGCGCATGGCCGGATGGTGGCTGCGGGCAAACAAAAAGCCCAGGCCCACTGTCTCGATAGCCTCGGCCACCTTGGCCGGGGGAATATCAATGCGGATGCCCAGGGCCTCAATCAAATCGAACGAGCCGGACTTGGAGGAGGCCGCCCGGTTGCCGTGCTTGGCTACCGCCACCCCGCCCGCGGCCACCACAAAGCAGGTGGTGGTGGAGATATTAAAGGCCTCGGGGGCCACCCCTCCGGTGCCCACGATGTCCAGCAGGGGCTGGCGGCGGGTTTCCACCCGCACCGCGGCCTCGCGCATTCCGGCTGCGAAGCCGGCAATTTCCTCGGGGGTTTCGCCCCTTGTACGCAGGGCCATCAGTACCCCGGCGGTCTGCACCGGGGTCAGGTCGCCGGCCATAATCCGCTTCATCAGGGCATGGGCTTCGGCCTGGGATAAGGGCTCGGCCAGAAGGGCTTTTTTAAGTTCGTCCACGTTTCCTCCAGAGCTTTATTGAAAGAGTCTAAACCTAGAGCGGGAGCTGCCAGCCCCGCCGGAGGCCCCGCCAGAGGGCCCCCACCTTGTCGAAACGGCCCCGCAGGCTGTACTCGGCCAGCCAAAAAAGGGTGTACCCGGCCACCGCCAGCCTGGGCCAGGGGGCGTGCTTGCGAAACAGCCGCACGTTGTAGGCGGCGAAGTTTTCGTCGGCCTGCAGGCTTCCATGCCAGGAGGTGCCGCCTTTATGCCGCACCCGGGCCTGTGGGGCCACCGCCAGCAGGAACCCCGCTTTGCGCAGGCGCAGGCCGTAGTCGCAGTCCTCGCCGTACATGAAAAACCCCTCGTCCAGCAGGCCCACCTGCTCCAGCGCCCTCCGGCGCACCAGCAGGCTGGCCCCGCTGATATAGGAGAGCCGCGCTGCCTGGCGGGGGTGGGTCAGCAGGCGGATGAGCCCCCAGAAGAGCACCACCTCGCCCCCACCCCAGGCCTGTACCTGCTGGGGGTTGTCCATATCCAATAGCACCGAACCCACCGCACCGATGCGGGGGTCTTGCTCGGCCAGGCCCACCATGGCCGAGAGGGCCTCTGGCTCGGGGATGGTATCGGGGTTCAACAGCCAGACGTAGTCGGCCCCTTCGGCCAGGGCCTGGCGGAGGCCTACGTTGTTGCCGCCCGCAAAGCCCAGATTGCGCTTTAGCTCCACGATCTCTAACCCTGGATAGGCCGCCCGCAGCTGGGCCACGGCATCGTTGTCGGAGGCGTTGTCCAGCACCAGTAGGCGGTAATTGGGGTACTCGAGCCGCTCCAAGGCCTTCAGGCATAGCAGCGTATCGCGCCAGGCCCGGTAGTTGAGCACCAGGATATAGACCAGCGGTTCAGCCACCCTGGCCCTCCAACAGTCCCTGGGTATAGGCGGCCTCGAGTAAAAATCGGTAGATCGCGAAAGCCCCTGCCCCTTGCTCCCAGTCGCGCTGCTTTAGGAACGACTCGGCCCTGGCCCAGGGGTAGGCCCAGCGCTTGTAGGCCCGCGAAAGGGGGTGTACACCCGTCCAGAAGGCCACCTGCACACTGGGATGAAGGCGGTAAAACTCCCAGGCCACCCGCCCCATGCTGCGCGCCTTGGCCAGCATGGTGTCCAAATCTACTCGATCTTCATGTGCAGCGCGGGCTCCTGCCACCAGGCGTGGCCGCACCCCTTTGCGCCAGAGCCGCCAGCCCAGCTCGTGCTCCTCCCAACCATAGCCCCTAAAAGGCGCAAAGGCCTCGGCCAGCTTTAGCGGCAAAGAAAGGCTGGTGAACCAGAACCCGCCCCAGCCCAAAGGGGCGCCATCGGCCTTACCCCGCACCCCCGCTTCGGCCCTTGCGCGCCAGAAACGGGTGAAGGGGGTGTGCCCCAGGGCCTCGGGAACGTAGGTGCGGCTGACCCCGGCGGCCCCTTTGTAGCGCTGGTGCAGGCCCAGGTGGGCCCGCAAGAACCCGGCTTCGGGCACTACGTCGTCGTCGTTGAAGAGCACGTAGCGGCCCTGGGCCTGGGCCAGCCCCGCATTGCGGGCCGCCGCCAGCCCCGCATTGGGCTGGCGCAGCACCCGTAGGCGGGGGTCGCGAAACCCGGCCAGCACCTCGGGGGTGGGGTCGCTGGAGCCGTCGTCTACCACGATCAGCTCAAAGGAAACCCCCTCCTGGGCCAGAAAGGCCTGCACGGTGCGGGCCAGCAGCTGGGCCCGGTTGAAGGTGGGAATCACGACGCTGAAGGTGGGTTCCATGCTTCCGAAGCCCCCCAGGCATAGGCCAGCTCGTAATCGCCCCGTGGCCCCCAAAGGCCTTTAAAGGAAGGAAGCAGGGCCAGTTTCAAGGCCACCAGGGCCGGGTGCACCCCCAGGGCCCAGGCGATTCGGGGGTCGTTGTGTTTTTTCCACACCCGCACATGGGCCGCGCCCGCCTGGCGGGCCTTTTCCATGGCCTTGCTGCGGTAATCAAAAGCCTCGTGCAGCGCGAGTGCCTCCCGCACAAACACCAGCCGCGCCCCGGCTTTCATCAGGCGGTACCCCAGGTCGGGGTCCTCGCCGCCGTAGCTGCTGAAGCTTGGGTCGTAACCACCCACCTCGTCGAACAGGGCTTTGGGCATAGAGGTGTTGTTGCCGGTGATGTTCCACCAGAAAACCCTGGGCCCCTTCAGCTCAGCCGCCCCGCTGCCGCGCAGCTCGAGGGGCAGCTCCAGGCGTCCTACGGCCACCGTGCGCGGCTTTTGCTGCGCTTTTTGGTGCGCCTCAATCCAGCCAGGCTGGGGTATCACATCGTCGTCGGAAAAGAGCAGGATATCGCCCCTGGCGATTTCGGCCCCCCGGTTGCGGGCCCCGGCGGCACCCAGGCCCGGGGTCTGGATCAGCTCGAGCGGGTAGGGGGGTTGGTAGGTTTGCAAAAAATCTACAGTATCGTCGCTGCAGCCATCGGCCACCACAACGACCTCGAACTCACCTTGCTGTGTTTCCAGAGCGCGCAGCTTCTTTTCCAGCAAGCCGCGGCGGTTGTGGGTGGGCACAATTACCGAAATCATGCGTGCTCCCAGTCTTCCAGCCGTAGGCCAGCGATGCGGGCAAACTCACGCTGGTTGCGCGAGACCAGTACCAGATCGTGGGCCTTGGCGATGGCCGCTATCCATAGGTCGTTGGGGCCAATCGGTGCACCCTGGCGCTCGAGATCGGCCCGAATCATCCCGTACACCCCAGCCACCACCGCATCCACTCCGAAGTAGGGAATTTCGTCGCGGATAATCTCCACCCGCCGGAGGTTGGCCTCCACCCGCTGGCTCTTGCGGGCCCCGTAATATAGCTCCCCCAAGGTGATGCTGCTTATACAAATCTGGGGCTCGGCCTGGATGCGCTCGACCAAAGCAGGAACCCCTTTCAGATAGCCAATCCAGACATTGGTGTCCAGCAGGTACATCACAGCCCTTCGCGCTCCTCAAACAGCCCCTGGGGGGGTCGCTCGAGGTCGCCCTCCCAGCTTCCCGCCAAGGCCAGGAAGGCCGCCGAGCGCTGCGGCGCTACCTGGGCCTCGATCATCTCGCGCAGCAGCTCAGAGAGCTTCATACCCTTGGCCTTAGCCCGGCGCTCGAGTATCTGGTAGGTCGCTTCTTTTAGATAAGTCTGTACCTGTGGCATGCAAATAGTATATATATAAATACCATATAGTCAAAGCATCGCTAGGAAATTCCCTAGCATCTGCTTGCCCCCCTCGGTCAGCACCGACTCGGGGTGAAACTGCACCCCGTGGGTGGGGTAGCGTCGGTGGCGCAGGCCCATCACGGTACGGCCCCCAGCTTCGTCGTACCAGGCGTTGGCCTCGAGTTCCTCTGGTAAGTCTTCCACCACCAGCGAGTGGTAGCGGGTGGCGGTCAGGGGCGTGGGCAGCCCAGCGAAAACCCCGGTGCTATCGTGCGAGATGAGGCTGGTCTTACCGTGGACAATCACCTTGTGCCGCCGCACCCTGGCGCCAAAGGCTTCCCCAATGCTCTGGTGGCCCAGACAGACCCCCAGAATGGGGTACCTGGGGGCGTAGGCCCGGATCAGGGGCACCGAGAGCCCGGCCTCTTTGGGCGTACAGGGCCCTGGGCTCACCACGATGCCGTCGGGGTTGAACCCGGCGATGTCCTCGAGCCGGAACTGATCGTTGCGCCAGACCGTGACCCGGGCCCCCAGTTCGCCCAGGTACTGCACCAGGTTGTAGGTGAAGGAGTCGTAGTTATCAATCATCAGTATCCGCTTCACAGCCCCGCCTCCCGCTTTTCCATAGCCACAAACTCAGCCAGGATGGTGCGGTAAATCCGCTCGGCCATACCGGGCGAGATGCCCTGGTGCTCGGCCATGTAGCGCACCTGGTGGATAATTTGCTCCTGGCGATCTCTGGCCTCAATCTGGGCCGGGCTTTGTTTGAGCCGGGCCGCCTCCCGGGCCAGCCGAGCACGCTGGGCCAGCAGCACCACGATGCGCGCATCTATGGCACTAATCTGCTGGTTAATGGCCTCGAGGTTCATAGTCCCTCCTCGGCCAGCCGCACCGCCTTGAGCATGGCCTGGGCCTTGTTCAAGCACTCCTGGTACTCCGCGCTGGGGTTGGAGTCGTAGACCACCCCCGCTCCAGCCTGGATGTGAATCTGCTCCCTGGCAATCACAATGGTGCGTAGGGTCAGGGCCACGTCCATGTGGCCGTCATAGGCCAGGTAGCCAAAAGCGCCCCCATAGGCCCCCCGGCGGCTGGGCTCGAGCTCCTCAATAATCTCCATGGCCCGGATTTTGGGCGCCCCCGAAACCGTGCCCATAGGCAGTACCGCAGCCAGCGCATCGAGTGGGCTTTTGTCCTCGCAGAGCTCACCTTCTACCGTAGAAACAATGTGCATCACGTGGGAGTAGTTTTCCACCACCATGAGCTCTTTGGGGCGCACGCTGCCGTAGCGGCAGACCCGGCCCAGGTCGTTGCGCGAAAGATCCACCAGCATCACGTGCTCGGCCCGCTCCTTCTCATCGGCCAGGAGTTCTTCGGCCAGGGCCCTGTCTTCGGCGGCATCCCGACCCCGCCGGCGGGTTCCGGCAATGGGGCGGGTAACCACCGTGCGCCCATCGGAGCGCAGCAGGCTTTCGGGGCTGCTGGAAACCAGGGTCACTTCGCCCAGATCCAGAAAACCCATGTAGGGGCTGGGGTTAACCGAGCGCAGGGCACGGTAAATGGCGAAAGGGTGCACCCACAGCGGGGCGGAAAAGCGCAGCGAAGGCACCACCTGGAAAATATCCCCCGCCCGGATATATTCCAGCGCCCGCTCCACCATCTGTTCGTACTCGGCCTGGGACACGTTCTGGCTGAAGGTCGTGCGCCGTCCGGCCCGTTCGCCCGGTACACCCGGTAAGGGGCCTTGCAGTTTTTTCTCGGCCCAGGCGATGCGCTCCAGGGCCTGGGCCTTTTCTTCTTCCTGGGCCGGCGCCACAATGTGGAGCTGCTGTTTAAATTGGTCGAACACAATCAGCACCTCCGGCTCGACAAATAGCAGGTCGGGAATGCCCAGCAGGTCGGGCTTATGGGCCGGCAGCCGCTCGTAGTAGCGGATGAGGTCGTAGGCGGCATATCCCACCGCCCCACCCCAGAAGAGGGGCAGGTCGGGGTCGGGAGCGATGGGGCGGTGAACCGACTGGTACAGGGTACGCAGGGGATCCTGGGTGGGCAGCGGCTCACCGTCCAGGGTGAGTACCCCCTCCTTGAGCCGCCAGGTGTGCCGGGCCCCCACCCCCACAAAGCTCCAGCGGGCCCAGGCCTTGCCCCCTTCCACCGACTCCAGCAAAAAGCTGGGGGTGCTTTTCTCGGAAAGCTTCAAGTAGGCCGTGACGGGGGTCTCGAGATCGGCCAGTAGCGTTTTCTTGATGGGGATGGTGGGCTTGGCGGTGTGTGCAATGGGCATGTCTTCTCCTTTTGGCAATAAAAAGCCCCTGAGGAAAAGCCCCAGGGGGTAACGGATCGCTACCGTCCCAGGGCTATCCAGGCCACCACCAACCCTTGACGTGCGCGAACCGTAGCATCTGGTCTTAAGTCTGCGGCATGTAGGGCCAGATTGCAAGACGCTGCCCCAAAAGATACGCTGAGGTTCATGCGCTGGCTCACCTTCGACCTCGACGGCACCCTGGCCGACTGGCCTTTTCGCCGGCTGATGCGGCCTTATATGCAGGCTTTGCTAGTCCAGCCTGCTGTCCGCCAGGCCCTGCGCGAGGAGTACCTGCGGCGCCTGGCCCAGGGCGACCCCACGCGGGTCTACGACTGGGGCGATATTTACCAGGTCGTGCGGGAAAAACTGGGGCTTGCACAGGCTTTTCCCAACATTACCCAGGTGCTGGCAGAAGCCGTCCTGGAGCCGGAGGTGCTCTACCCCGATGTGCCCGCCGGGCTAGCTGCTTTGCGCCAGCAGGGCTACCATATAGCGGTAGCCACCAATGGCCTGGCCAGGTACCAGCAGGTTCTGGTAGATAAGCTCAACATCGCCTATGAGCAGATGCTGGCCCCGGATATCTCACACGCCATTAAGCCCGACCCGGCCTTCTGGAACCCCCTGCGAAGCCAGGTTCCGGAAGCCATTGTGCATGTGGGGGATTTGCTAAGCCAGGACATCTGGGGGGCCAACGCGGCGGGCCTGACGGCGGTGTGGGTCTGGCGCAACATGCCCCCGGACTGGCAGGCGACCCCGGTGCCTGAGCGCACCCAGCGCCCCGACCTCGGCACAGTAATTGCAGCCAAGCTGCAAAGTGAGCTGGAAGAGCATGGCCTGGTGGCCTCCATCCGCCCCCAGACCCCTCCCCGGCCCAACTACATCGTGGCCGACCTGGCAGAGCTGGCGGTTCTGCTTAGCGGCCAGCAAACCGCCGTATAGTCATCCCAGCACCCAGCTGGGCCTGGCAGCAAACCCTTTTGATTACTTTGACTTTGGGGAATGCCCGTCCAAAGCACCGCAGCACACCCCCCTGGCCTTATCGCACCCTTACGCGGCCTCCCATCCGGGCGCTCAAAGCCCCCTCCGATTGAATCCGGGAACCATGCCCGCTGCTACTTTCTCCTGCGTACCCGCATCGGCAGCCCCCCGTGGGCGCAGAGGGTGAAGTTGGGCTCGGGGCGGACAGGGGCCGGGCGGGCGAGCTCGAGGTCGAACTTTTGCAGTACGGTGGCCACAATCAGCTTGTACTCGAGGGTGGCGAAGCCCTGCCCAGTGCACACCCTGGGCCCCAGGCTGAAGGGGAAGTAGGCCCCGCGCGGCAGCGACTTCTCGAACTCCGGCGTCCAGCGCTCGGGCCGGAACTCGTCGGGGTGCTCGAAGAAGCGGGGGTCGCGGTGGGCGGCCCACTGGCTCATCACAATCTGGGTTTTGGGGGGAAGGCGCATACCCCCCAGCTCGAGCGCTTCTACGTTCTCGCGCCCGATGATCCAGACCGGCGGGTACAGCCGCAGGCTTTCCTTAAAGACCTGATCCAGGTATGGCAGGCGCTGCACATCCTCGAAGCCGGGTAACTTGCCCAAGCTGTCTACTTCAGCCTTGAGCCTAGCCTTGACGGCGGGGTTCTGGTCGAGCAGGTACCAGGTCCAGATCAGGGCGTTGGCGGTGGTCTCGAGGCCCGCGGTAATGACGGTGAGCACCTCGTCGCGCAGTTGTCGGTCGGATAGCTCTACACCCGGCTGGCCCTGGGCTTCCAGCAGCATCGAGAGCAGGTCGTCGCCCAGGTCGCCCCGCTCACGCCGGTAGGCAATATGGCGGCTTACCATCTCGTTCAAGGCCCGTACCACCCGAATCCCATCGCGGTTCATGGCGGGGTGCCAGTCGGGCAGGTTGAGCCAGCCATAGACCATCTGCCCCACCACCTTCTGCCCCAGCATGATGGCCCGGTGCATAATCTCGCGGTCTTCGCCCGCCTCCACATCGAACATGCACTTGGCCACCACCCGCAGCGTGAGGGCGTTCATGTCCTCGTCGATGTGGCGAATTTCGCTGTTTTGCCAGTGCGAGAGCATCTCCTGGGTAAAGCGGCTCATCACCTCGGCGTAGCCCTCGAGGCGCTTGTAGTGAAAGGCCGGGCGCATCAGGCGAACCTGCTGCTTCCAGAATTCCCCCTCGGAAAGCAAAATCCCGTTGCCCATGCCCCCGGCAAAAGCGCGGGTCATGTCGGACTTGTGGAACTCTTCAGCCCGCTCGATCAGCACCTCGCGGATCAGGTCGGGGTGGTTGAGAAAGACAATTTCCTTGCCCGAGGCAAAGCGAAAGGTGGTGATGTCGGGGCTGGTGCGGGAGAGGTGTACAAAAAAAGCCAGCGGATCCTGGCGCAGCTCGAGTTCGGTGGGGTCGAGGGTCATATCACCAAGAGTCTACCGCTTCACCGCAAAACCAAAGCGCGTTTTCTTGTTCTTGCAGTAAAAAAACCCGCCCCTTGCGGGGCGGGTCGAATCTTGGCGCAGGTTAGGCGAGTCTTCGCTTGCGCGAATGTCTGGTTCGGCTACGATGGCCGCCAGACTGGCGCCGCACGCGGCGCATGTAACTCCTTAGAAAGGAGGTGATCCAGCCGCACCTTCCGGTACAGCTACCTTGTTACGACTTAGCCCCAGTCATGAGCCTTACCCTAGGCGCCTGCCTGCGGCTCCCGGCGACTTCAGGCAAAACCCACTCCCATGGCTTGACGGGCGGTGTGTACAAGGCCCGGGAACGTATTCACCGCGGCATGGCTGATCCGCGATTACTAGCGATTCCAGCTTCATGGGGTCGAGTTGCAGACCCCAATCCGAACTGAGCCTGCTTTTATGCGATTGGCTTCCCGTTGCCGGGTCGCAGCGCTTTGTGGCAGGCATTGTAGCACGTGTGTCGCCCAGGTCGTAAGGGCCATGCGGATCAGACGTCATCCCCGCCTTCCTCCTACTTTCGTAGGCAGTCTCGCTAGAGTGCCCAGCCGAACTGATGGCAACTAGCAACAAGGGTTGCGCTCGTTGCGGGACTTAACCCAACATCTCACGACACGAGCTGACGACGACCATGCAGCACCTGTCTCACGGCTCCCTTGCGGGCACCCCCGGCTTTCACCAGGGTTCCGTGGATGTCAAGACCTGGTAAGGTTCTGCGCGTTGCTTCGAATTAAACCACATGCTCCACCGCTTGTGCGGGCCCCCGTCAATTCCTTTGAGTTTCAGTCTTGCGACCGTACTTCCCAGGTGGAGTGCTTAACGCGTTAGCTACGGCACCCAACAGATGTCGGACACCCAGCACTCATCGTTTAGGGCGTGGACTACCCGGGTATCTAATCCGGTTTGCTCCCCACGCTTTCGCGCCTCAGCGTCACAAATCGTCCAGGTAGCTGCTTTCGCTATTGGCGTTCCTTCCGGTATCTGCGCATTTCACCGCTACTCCGGAAATTCCGCTACCCTCTCCGACCGTCTAGCCTCACAGTATCCAACGCACCCCCGAAGTTGAGCTTCGGTCTTTAGCATCGGACTTGAGAGACCGCCTACACGCCCTTTACACCCAGTAAATCCGGGTAACGCTCGCACCCTCCGTATTACCGCGGCTGCTGGCACGGAGTTAGCCGGTGCTATTACCTCGGTACCGTCATTATCGTCCCGAGTTCAGAAGTTTACACCCCGAAGGGCTTCGTCCTTCAAGCGGTATCGCTCCGTCAGGCTTTCGCCCATTGCGGAAGATTCCTAACTGCTGCCTCCCGTAGGAGTGGGGTCCGTGTCTCAGTACCCCTGTGGCTGGTCGTCCTCTCAGACCAGCTACGCGTCGTCGGCTTGGTGGGCCGTTACCCCACCAACTACCTGATGCGCCGCAGGCCCATCCCAAAGCGCCGAAGCTTTAAACATCAGCCACAGCTGAGGTTCACATCCAGGATTAGCTAAGATTTCTCCTAGTTGTCCCAGACTTTGGGGTAGGTCACCTACGTGTTACTCACCCGTCCGCCACTAACTGCCGAAACAGTCCGTGCGACTTGCATGTCTTAGGCATACCGCCAGCGTTCACCCTGAGCCAGGATCAAACTCTCCAAAAATGCTC